>CAZZVG010000712.1:0-4254 GCA_964657295.1 Iningainema sp.
AGCATTGCTAGCCCTCATAGATACCCCCGGACCCGGTCAAATGCCAGTGCTAGTGGAAGAAGATGAGACAGCAATCATGGCTTACTTACTCGGTGTCGGTTCCAATCTTTCCCCTTCATTGGAACATCTCCGGCAGCTTGAACCCGATGAGCAACTACTCTACTTTTTGGAGCAGGAGAAGATGGCTGGCACAGTCATGCCTCCCAATTTCGGACTTCCTCAGATGCGCCACTATCTACACCTGTTCAAGGTACATACCCAAATCATGCGTTCGTACATACCACGAACTTATCCGGGTCAAATCATCTTCTTCCGTGCGGCGGAGCGGGATGCATACAATGCCCAAAATCCAGAATTGCCTTGGAGCCAGCTGGCTGCTCTTGGGATAGAGGTAATAGAAGTGCCTGGAAATCATATTACCATGCATGATTCCCCCCATGTTGAAATTCTAGCCGAACAGTTGCGAACTTACCTTGAGCGGGCAAGACAACAAATATTATTAAACTAGATAAATTCTTATGGCTCGATTTTTGTTTTGTGTTCACGGCGCTGCAGGGCATATACACCCTACGTTGCCAGTGGCGATCGCATTGAAGCAGCGCGGACATGAGGTTGCCATACTAACAGCTGTCAAATATGCTGACACTGTGCGCAATTTAGGCTTGACTTATATGGCACCGTGTGCGTGGTCAGCGACTCTGGACAGGATAAAGCCAGCAACCCCCGCACACAGTCTCCTGGAAGTCCTTTCAAAGTTGCAAGAGGGAGAAGCAATTGTAAAAACCATCTTTTTCAACGATGCTCTTCTACAAGCTCGTGACCTTCGAGAGACTATGAGGGACTGGCTCCCTGACGTATTGGTTAGCAGCGATGCGACTTTTGGAGTTTCACTGGTTGCCCAGAAGGAAGGAATTCCTTGGGCCGTACACTCCGTTTTTCTAACATGCCCGCTCCCCTCCGGCAATCTTCAACCCTGGGGTTTTTTAGCTGCTGCACCACCGCGCACTCTGATTCAACGCCAGATCGCTCGCCTTCTTAGCCACTTTGTTGGCCTGATAACGCGCTCCTGGTTGCACGAATGGAAAACGATTCGAGCCGCTGAGGGACTTCCTAGGGATGATGATTCGTGGCAAAAAAACGTACTCTTGCCCTACCTGCTCTCGCCTTACCTGTATACCATCCCTAGCTGCACCGCCTTCGACTTTCCTCGCACCGACCTGCCAGAACAAGTGCATTACGTTGGCCCTTGTTTATGGAAGGAAAGCAACAAAGCGGTGACTTGGGAGAATCCCTTTAAGGACGACAAGCCACTGATCTATTTCACCGCAGGCACAGTTCATAATGCCCTCTACTTCTTTCGCACCGCAGTAGCAGCAGCGGCGGGACAAGAGTTTAATCTATTCGCCACTCTGGGAAAGAACAACGACCCGGCGACCCTTGGTACACTCCCACCTAACGTTCGTGCGGAATCGTATGTTCCGCAACACCTAATTTTGCCGCACACCGCCGCAGTACTCTGTAATGGCGGTAGCGGCGCGACCATGGGGACTTTGGTTGCGGGTAAGCCGCTGATCGTGGTTCCTCAAGACGCCGATCAGCCAGAGAACGCTCGCCGCTGCCTGGAAGCTGGTGTCGCCGAGGTTATTTCACCTAGTGCCTGCATGGAGAAGACACTACGTGCCGCAATAGTTCGCGTACTTTCCCATAATTCCTACCGCACCGCTGCAGAACGCTTGAGTGCGACCTTATCCGCGCTCGATGGTCCAGGTAATGCAGCTCAACTGCTGGAACAACTGGCCAAGACGAAGCAGCCAGTAATATCGAGTCCGGTTGCATTCAAATCGTAAAAACAGCAGTTCTTGAGCAGGGGAGGCTCCCAGTGGCAGGGGGAGATGCAGATACTGTGGAAGTGGAACTTTTTATGATTAACAATAGAAAACTTGTCCCTTTTGAGCAAGCGATGGAAATCATCCATCGCCATGCTGGCTCCAACACGATAATGACGATAAGTCGCATCAAAGGTTCCCTCGGTGAAGAGATTGTCAGACAGGCTCTAGACCTTATCCAGTGTCGTCACCCTCGTCTTAATTCCCGTATTGTCGGTTCGTTGGATAGTCTTCGGTTTGAAACTGAAGGGACGCCAAAAATTCCCTTGCGTGTTGTCAACAAGTTCCACAACGAGCAGTGGCAAGAAGTCGTTGAGGAAGAGATGAACGAAAAATTTGATAGTAGTCAATATCTGCTGCGAACGACACTCGTTCAGGTTGAAAGTGAAAAAAGTACAAGTTATCTGCTGACAACAGTAGACCACGCGATCGCAGATGGATTATCAAGCATTCAACTGCACTCAGAAGTATTGACTTACTGTAAGACTTTAGCGTCTGGGGAGCAAGTTACCCAAGTCGCTAGTTTACCTGAACTTCAACCTGTCGAAGAGCTAGTGCCTGAATCAATGAAGGGGTTCAGGGGTGCTATAAATAGTGCTTCATATTTGTTGCGCGAAGTGTTCCAGACGTTCTGGTACCGACCGAAAAACTTGGGTTTTGAGCAGTGTGTACCAATTGAGTTACGCCGTGGCGGCATGATTCACAAACAGTTAGACCCACAATTGACTCAACAACTTGTCAATCTTTGTCGAAAGGAGGGGACAACAGTCCACGGTGCTTTGTGTGCGGCCATGTTGTTCGCCGCCGCCAAAAAAATTACTGCTGGCAATAGATGTGATGTGAGCGTCAACTGTTCCTCGGCTATTGATTTGCGAAAACGTCTCCAACCAGTTGTCGGCAATGAATACCTAAGCACACTAGCTTCTTGGCTGACTTCATTTCACACCTTAAGAACTCATACATCGTTCTGGGAATTAGCACAGGATGTGAAACAACAGCTGGAAGCTGGGATAGAGCGCAATAATATCTTCGGCAACGTATTGATGTTCAGGAAGATTGTTGAATTATCTGTCTCCCAACACAATGAAGTGTCCGCAACAGTGTTGCTTACCAATATTGGTCGAGTCAACATCCCTAAAGTTTACGGTCCATTCATCCTAGAAGAAATCAGCTTTGTTCCAGCAGCGAGTTTATATGTTGGTGTTTTTAGTGCAGCTGTAGCCACCTTCGAGGGCAAAATGCTTTTGAATTTTTTCTTTTCTGAACCTTCAATCAGTCGAGATACGATGGAGTCTCTTGTAGACAGTGTCATGTCCTGTCTTGTTAAGGTATGCGTTTGGCAATCAAGGGAGCAAGTCTACTCACCTCTGGATACAGAATGACATGCATCTGCACGTACACCAGACGCCCAACTATACCCCGCGAATGTTACCTTGCCACCGTCAGTACTGGCGGTTCTAACAGTGGAAGTTCTGACCAAGAAGGACGCGGAGACTCGTGAGACGCGGCACTCCGGGTCGCCTGTGTCTTAGAATGCGAGCGAATGGTTTCAACGGAACGACTTCAGTCGTGGAGGAGAAGAAGAGCATTCCTTGCTTGAATCCCAAGGCTGACGACATGGGGTGTCCCCGCGTCTGGTGTGTCTTTGTGGCGACCTGTCCTCTTCAAGATGTTGCAGACAATTATTGTCGAAGGAAAAGTTCGTGCAACGGACGTTATAGACTCATAAGCCTTTGTTTTTCCCAATTGCCTGTTCAATTACCCCTGTTGGTATTGCCGTCTCAATTGCTTTAAGTACATCCGCACTTTGTATATTAGCAGGCATGAATGATATCATGTCCGGTTGAATACTTATGATTAGGACTGACGCGGGGACGCGGAGAGGTTTTTATGATAAGCAATTAAACGGACTTCATATGAGAAGTTTTTTAGACCTACTACACGCTTATTTCCATCTTTATCCACAATCCTTTCACCTGACTTTGTAGCTTAACTGCTCCGTATTGAGGTATAGTAAGTCACTTGACGTTGGAAGGAACCATACACTTAAAGGTGGGCAATGCTCACCTGAGTTCTAAAATGATGCGAAAATATTAAATTAACCATTAAAAAAGTTTAAATTCACGCATCATGGCTCAAATCCAATTTTCTAGAGGTATTGACGAAGACGTAATTCCAGAAGTGCGTCTGACGCGATCGCGTACTGGGGATAGTGGCACGGCGACGTTTATTTTCATAAAACCCAAGGCTTTGAGCAATAGCAGCACTGAAGACATCACCGGCATGTACATGATTGACGAAGAAGGAGAAATAATCACCCGCGAAGTCAAGGGTAGATTCCTCAACGGTAAGCCGGAAGCATTAGAAG
>CAZZVG010000713.1:0-4254 GCA_964657295.1 Iningainema sp.
TTTGGTTCGGTATTGGGAATTGAAGGCTCAGGTAAGGGACTAGGATTGGGATTAATCATGGTAAATTTTCGCAAATTATTCAACGTTTCCAACCTAGATGACAACCAACACTACCAACATCCCCCAAAATAGTTATTCTGTATAACGATATCTTAATCTCTCTTCCTCTTTGGCGTTCTTGGCGTTCTTCTCTGCGAGACGCTGCGCGTACCCCTTCGGGGAAGCAAGCTACGTCGTCAGACGTGGCATCAGCCAAGGCGGTTCATTTATCAAAAATGCTCAATCAAAACCAAACACCTCTCTTAGACACCTTAAAAGCCTGTGCAGCACATCCTCATGCCCCATTTTACACTCCAGGACATAAGCAAGGACAAGGCATTTCTCAACCTTTAGCCGATTTGTTCGGGAAGGCAGTGTTTCGCGCTGACTTGCCAGAATTAGATGAACTAGATAACCTCTTTGCTCCCCAAGGCGTTATTCAAGAAGCCCAAGAATTGGCCGCAGAAGCATTCGGCGCTGCACGTACTTGGTTTCTTGTCAATGGTTCTACCTGTGGAGTTGAAGCGGCAATTCTCGCAACTTGTGGTACGGGAGATAAAATTATTTTGCCGCGCAATGTCCACTCTTCAGCGATCGCAGGTTTAATTCTCTCTGGCGCAAAGCCAATTTTTATTCATCCAGAATACAACCCAGTTTTGGATATTGCTCACAGTCTTACCCCTTATAGCGTAAAAACAGCATTAGAACAGCATCCTGATGCGAAAGCAGTCATGATGGTTTATCCCACGTACTACGGAGTCTGTGGTGATGTGAGTGCTTTCGCATCTCTTACCCATCAATACAATATTCCACTGCTTGTAGACGAAGCACACGGCGCACACTTTGCCTTTCATCCCCAACTGCCTAGTTCAGCTTTAGCCGCAGGTGCCGACTTGACAGTACAATCCATTCATAAAGTCCTTGGTGCTTTGACGCAAGCATCTATGTTGCATGTACAAGGAAATAGGATCAACTGCGATCGCGTCAGTAAAGCGTTACAGTTAGTACAGTCTACCAGTCCCAGTTATTTACTTCTGGCTTCTTTAGATGCTGCCCGCCAACAAATGGCACTGTACGGGCAAGAGTTAATGTCTCGCACATTGCAACTCGCACACTCCGCAAGAACACGTATTAGCCAAATTCCTGGATTATCAGTTTTGGACAAAGCAACCACCCCTGCCCCTTGCCTCAACGCTCTTGATAAAGGCACGACGGGCAATGAAGAATCGGGTTTTGTTGCTTTAGATATCACCCGGTTAACTGTGACTGTTTCTGGCTTGGGCTTAACTGGCTTTGAAGCCGATGAAATTCTTAATGAGCAGCTAGGTATTACGGCTGAATTACCATCACTCCAACATCTCACCTTTATTATTAGCTTGGGCAATACTCAAAAAGATATTGACCGATTGGTTGAAGGTTTCACCATCCTGGCACAAGAGTATTGTCGCATTCTACCCCCGCACCCTTTAGCTGAGAACAGAGTTGCCACCTTGAAAACTTTTGTAGCCGATGATTTTTCCAATATAATGGAGGATGTGTGGCGTATTTCCCCAAGGGAAGCTTTTTTTGCCGCGACAGAAACAGTGGCTGTATCCAAGGCGTGTGATCGCATTTGTGCCGAAATTATCTGTCCCTATCCTCCAGGAATTCCAGTTTTAATGCCTGGAGAAGCGATCAGCAAAGCTACAATGGAATATCTGCAACATATACAGGCAATGGGTGGATTTATCAGCGGTTGTGCCGATTCTAGCTTGCAGACTATTAAGGTTGTTAGGAGTTAGTTTTCATAGAAGTTGGGGATCTAGTAGTGTATTGCCTTGACATCTTCAAGAGTGAACAAGCATAAATGTATATAGCGTTTGCTCAAAATCACTCTTGTATATTTCATGAAACTCAAACTTTTTGTTTCAACCATACTCCTTTCGCTGTTGACTACTATGAACGGAGTCGCTTTGGCTCAGACAACTGATAGTAGTAATGTCCCTGTGACGGCTCAAGAAACAGAAAAAATTAAAAATATCAAACAATTGCTTAATGTCACAGGTGCATCAAGTCTGTCTCAACAGATTGTCATGCAAATGTTAATTAGTATGAAGTCTCAGTATCCACAAGTGCCACAAAAGTTTTGGGATGCTTTCTCTTCAGAATTTAATGCTGATGATCTTATCAAAGAACTTATTCCCATTTATAGTAAGTACTATTCTGATGAAGATATCAAGGGATTGATTGCATTTTATCAAACACCTTTAGGTAAAAAAACAATTGCGCTTCTTCCTCAAATCAGTCAGGAATCCATAGCTATAGGTCAACGTTATGGATTAGATGCTGGAAAAAGAGCTATACAGAAATTAGAAGCAGAAGGGTATTTACGTCGCTAATCAATGTTGACCGAACAAGGCAAAAGTTAAAAGTTAAAAGGCAAAAGAAAGAAAGAAAAAGAAAAAACGGTTTCAGAGCAAGTAAATTTATTTATGGAAAATCAAAAAATATTTTTTTTCGAGACACATAGTGCGAGCAAAAAAGGTGTCCACTTCAAATCCCCTAATTTTAATTATGGGGATTCTCTTTTTACTTTTTACTTTTTAAGGACTTGTCATATTATTTTTTGATTAAAATAAAAAAAGATTTCTTAAGGAAATGTAAAGCGATCGCGTAAATCACGTTAATTTCTCTATGAGAATTCCGCTCGAGAGTTGTGTAATGACAACAGGAAAAGGCAAAAAAAGGATAAAAAATCAACCTGTTCTTTATGACTCCCTAAAAAAGAAAAAAGGATTGTGGTTAACTACCGAAACTTGGGAATTAATAGAAGAATCAGCAGCCAAAAACAAAGTAAGCCGTAGTGAATATGTTGAGCAGTTGATAAGAAAGCTTCACGGCATATAAATCTGCTCGTGCCGTCAAACCACCCCGATATAAATAACGTAGATATATCAATTCATTTAATTTCAAGATACATCTACTTCGGGGCTACTAGACATCCCAATCTTTTTAGGTGTACATAAGAAAAAGATAGTACGAAAGCTTTCTCCACCTTCATTCTTCATGTGGTCGAGTACTAGATATGATAACTTCAGTCGGTCTAAGTATTTTCTTACCCCAATAAAAGCCGTGACGCACAATTTTAGTGATTGTTTGATCTACTAAGTCAGTTCTGACTTCACGATCAACGACGCGGCACAAATTGAAATCTGGCTGGGTTCCCTCCAGTTTAATAGCGAAGACTTGGCGCTTTTCTAACAAACTGAGTAATCTTCGCTGAATGACTCCGACAAATCTGGGAAAGCGTTGGAGAAATTCTGGACTGGGGTTGGGGTTGTCTTCAAGGTAAGTTATTAAAGCCAATAGTGCATCTCCAACTTCTAACAGTTCCAAGAATAAATCTTCTAAGGTAGCGGTGGCTTGGGTTTCTTGTTCGCGCAAGGACTGTTGGAGTGAAACAATTTCTTTTTGGAAGCTGCCGATTTGTTGAGAGAGTAAATCGCGTAACTCGGCAGTGAGAATATAGGTTTGGGATGTGTCAGACACGGGAATTCTCTTTAGATAGAAACGGTAGGATTTTATTTGCCCAAGCCTGCACTTGGGGATTGGCATTGGATGTCAAAAGCTGACACAACGCGATCGCCCGTTGTGATTGTCCAACCATGTGATATGCTTTAATTAGCCAAATTTGTGCTTGAATGCGATCTGTGCTGTTGCAGTCAGTCCAACTTCGACAATAATCTTCCAGATATTGTATGGCTTTGGGATAACATCCCTGCTTGCAAGCTGTCCTGCCTTCGGTGAATAATTCAGATATTGGCATGGGTAAAGGTTCTTCTTCTGAGAGTTCTTCAAGTTTTGCTTGGGCGATCGCTTGCTCTAAGCCATCAAATTCTGATAATAAGATTAATGTTGGCATTGCTTCATCCAAAGCCGATAAATCACTGTATTTAAAGCGTTTAATCGTCGGTAAAATTGGGCATAGATAATCAGCTATTATCCGTTCCTCCTGATTCATCAACATTTTTTGTGCTTTAGCAATCAGATTTACAGGATATTGCTTGCGTTTCATTGCCATTGCTACGGCTTTTGTGATTTCAGCTTTTGATGCTGCTTGAGATACGCCGAGAATTTCGTAAGGATTATCAATCATTCGATTTGGGATTTTATATAGCATAGCCAGCCCCTTCTCCCAAGGGGAGACGCTGCGCGAACGGGGAAGTCAAAAGTCAA
>CAZZVG010000714.1:0-4253 GCA_964657295.1 Iningainema sp.
ATTTTGATTCTGGTGTAAGGCATGTTCTATAAACACGCTTACATTTTCGCAATTCCAAATACTCAAACGCCAATAGCGTCTTTCGTATTCTAAATTCGCCTATAATTTCCAATTAAACCAAGGATTTTGGCCCTTGACTAAATCTCTTCTGACGAGGATTGGTTTCTTCTTAAAGCTTTCAAACTATTGATTTGTCTAGGTTCGGGTGCCAATCTGTGCTTGACACTTTATTGAAGATAACAAGATAAATCAGACTTGTCAAGGGGTTATTGAATTTTTTTTTGAAAAAGTTGCTGAAATATGGGAAATGCTCTTCTCTCAAGGGTTATAGGTTAATTTGGTAGCTGAGTTTTTTCTGGCTGGTAGACAGATGAGGATATGTATATAGATAGTCGATCCGCCGCTCACGACCAGAGCGGTTTAAGTGGATGAAAGTGCTGCCCTAATTCCATCCAACCGTAAAGCTCTGTGGGGGAAGCTTCCCCACAGAGCTTTACGTAATCATCAGCGTCTCGGCTATCCATCCGGCGACTCCTTGCTGGTACACGATTTTCTCCGGGGTTAATAACTGCGTTATGAAAACTTGTCGTTTGCCGTACCAACGCGCTTACGGTACCTATAGGTCCAGGGTAAGCGCATCTCAAACCCTATTGACAAGAACCTTCTGAGGTCTCATGATTGTCATATAAACAAGCAGCAAGAATCGTGCAGTCTTGCTGGGGGAAAGACTCTCGTCGGAGCTTGTACTCCGCCCCAGTCCAAGCGTCCTGGAAGGACGGGGCTTCATACCCATGTTCCGCTTCGCTCCACGCAGAGGATCAGGGCTTGCTCCCCCTGCTAGAATGCACCCTTCCCCTCTACCTCTTCGGTGATAATCCTTTACCTGCAGCAGAAGTCCCTCGATAAATTGACACCTGGACGAGTCGCTCAAGCTCTGGGCGGAGTTTTAGCAGCGATTGGTACTCCTGCCCAGTTACCCAAACCTCAAAGGATTGTCTCCTGGCTGGAAACCCGGAAAACTTCATTCCCGTAAAAACCATTATTCCACAGTTAAAAAAAGAGCAACACTGCCCCGTAAAGAACCATCGATCGCGGTTTAATATCAAAGATCCTTCATGCTTTTTATAGGTCTTTTATTAACTCAGCACTGCTTAGTCTAAACTCCAGAATCAACCCACTTTCAGACAAGCTTACTTGTTCGCGGTTTAAAATGATTTAATAGCCCTATACGCCCGTGCACAAGTTGCATCTAATATTAAATTTCCGCGATTTTTTGGCTCACCTTCCGGGTACTCTAAGGTCATCGGTAAGTTTGACTACTTTGATTATTTTTGCAATTGTTCTAAATAAACGGCAACCCTCATCAGAATTCTGCTAACTTTTTGTTAAGAAAAATTACAACCCTCTTAACAAAAGGAAATAGTTCTTATGGTAGTTGTACATGAAAATAATGCACTACATCATGTTATAATACTTGGTGGAGGCTTTGGTGGACTGTATACAGCAAAAACTCTTGCCAAAGCGAATGTAAATGTTACTCTGATCGATAAACGTAACTTTCATTTATTTCAACCGCTTTTATATCAAGTTGCGACAGGTACGCTATCACCCTCTGATATCTCCTCACCATTACGAGCTGTATTGAGAAAAAGCAAGAATACAAAAGTGTTGTTGGGAGAAGTAAACGATATTGATCCAGAATCCCAAGAAGTTATTCTGGGTGATAGAGCAATACCGTACGATACATTAGTTGTTGCCACAGGTGCTAACCATTCCTATTATGGTCATGATAGCTGGAAACCAATGGCTCCTGGCTTGAAAACTATTGAAGATGCCATAGAAATACGTCGCCGGATCTTTTCGGCATTTGAAGCAGCAGAAGAAGAAACTGATCCCGAATTACGCCGTGCTTGGTTGACTTTTGTAATTGTCGGAGCAGGTCCCACCGGTGTAGAATTAGCAGGTGCGATCGCAGAGTTGGCATATAAAACTCTCAAAGAAGATTTCCGCAACATCGACACCGAAGAAACTAGAATTTTACTATTGCAAGGGGGCGATCGCATCCTCCCTCATATGGCACCACAGTTATCAAAAGTAGCAGAAGTATCTTTGCAAAAGTTGGGTGTGGTCACCCAAACTAATACCAGGGTAACGAATATTGAAAATAACGTTGTTACTTTCAAGCAAGGTGATGAAGTTAAAGAAATTGCCTCAAAAACTATATTATGGGCAGCAGGTGTGAAAGCTTCCTCTATGGGGCAAGTTTTAGCAAACCGTACAGGTGTAGAGTGCGATCGCTCCGGACGTGTGATTGTAGAACCGGACTTGACAGTCAAGGGTTATAAAAACATCTTTATAGTAGGAGATTTAAGCAATTTCTCCCATCAAGATGGGAAACCCTTACCTGGTGTTGCACCCGTAGCCAAACAAGAAGGAGAGTATGTAGCTAAACTCATTCAAAAACGCCTTCAAGGTCAAACATTACCACAATTTCGTTACAATGACGTAGGTAGTTTGGCGATGATTGGGCAAAATTTAGCTGTTGTAGATTTAAGCTTCATCAAACTCCAAGGTTTCCTTGCTTGGATATTTTGGTTAGTCATTCACATCTACTTCTTAATCGAATTCGACACTAAATTAGTAGTAATATTTCAGTGGGCATGGAATTATCTCTCTCGGAATCGTCGCTCTAGATTGATTACAGGTAGAGAAGCTTTTACCGAACCGAAAACTGTTACATCGGACGTGACTTCGACGCCTCTAAAAGCGCCAAAAGCTTACAAGATAGGTGTCTGAAAAAAAGTCCAAGGTGCTATAATTTTACTGTTTTTCCCCCTACAATTTGGCGGATCAGCGTGCTGCGATCGCATCGGAATTGTATGGGGTTAATTATGAGGAATTGGTTCATGAGTGTGGGCGATCACACAATCGCGAATGTGCTTGGCTCGCCCTGATATTCTCCCAAATGATTGATAAGTATTTTAGTCAAAATTGGGTAAAAGCGATCGCCCGTTTTCGCAAGTTAACAAATAGACATCTCCGAAAATGAATTTGGAATGCTTGTGATACTTTGACTAAAATCTAATTTCTGGAGATGTCTAATAGATAACTTGCATGTATCACTAGTTGTTTGGAGATTTTTTTTGTCTTTCTTGGTTGCAGCAACATCTACTTGAATAATTTGCCCCATTTGTTCTTGCGAGATTTTAAATAACTGTCTAAGTCGTTGCCGTGTCGTTTCTTCGGCTATAAGCAAGGCTGTGCGTTCCTCAATTTTTTTTCGACGCTCAGGAGACAATCTTTGCAGCTTTTCTTCTAAAGTTGATCCCATAGCTAGTCTTGTGTATCCTTTAATAATCGATCTAAATGTATTTGAAACCGGGCATCAGCTTTTTTGATGAGTTGCTTGTAGAAACGATCTTCACTGCTACCAGATTTATCCCCAGCTACAAGCAAAATTGCACATCGCTTTGGATCGAAGGCAAAGGCTACACGCCAAACCCCATCAGCAGCATAGAACCGCAATTCCTTCATGTTGGTATACTTTGAACCATTAAGGGTATCAACGTGTGGTCTACCTAACTGAGATCCAAAGTTTTTTAACAGACCTACCTTAGTAAGTAACTCGTCTTGTACTTCTTCTGGCAGATTCTCGAACTCAAGTTCAAAATCGTCATGAAATCTGACAACCCAATCCATTAATTATGTACTCAAAAATATATTAGAGCAAATATTTTTATGATGTCTACATGCTTTAGCACTAACTTAATACCATTTTCATCAAGAATATGAAGTTTTTGCATCACAAGACTTCCGTGTGTTCTGCTATACCTGTAGCTTCCGCTAGCCGAAACAAGTACAGGGTGACATCGCACAATTGCGAATTAACTTAAGTTCGGAGTGACTATCAATGTATAATGCAGAACTTCCTGCTAACTTGACTGACTTTGGAGAATTGCTCCGTCGAGTTTTGGCGGGAGAAGAAGTTATTCTTTCTCAAGCTGGTACTCCCGTTGCTCGCATTGTCCCTCTAACTAACCAACCATTACCCCGAATTCCAGGATTGGACTGGCATACTTAGCAATTTCATTGAAAGTCATCATTATTCTTTTGTAAACATTATTTTTTCAGTAAATATATTTAGAAAACCCTATAAATAAGTCTAGTAAAATTACTGGACTTATTTAGGAAAGAGATATTTATAATCTGAAATAACTATTTTTGACCGGTGTATCTTCTTTGATTCTTTAAGA
>CAZZVG010000715.1:0-4253 GCA_964657295.1 Iningainema sp.
CTTCCCACTCCTAGCACCGTTCGCTCCCACAGTTGCTCTGGCAACAATTGCAGCACTGCCACTGGAACATGATTTCCCCAAATCTCAAACAGTTTGTGTATTTCCCCTTGCCACCACAGAGGTGAAATACAGTCACTAATCAGCAATATCAAGCGTCTACCTGTGGCATCCAATAGCTCTTTTGGACTGCGAGAACGCTGTTTTCTTGGTACTTTTTGCTGAAACGGAAAAAGCTGGGGTGTTCCATCTGCTTGTGTCTGTAAACTCCAAGCGTATACGTTGCGAAATGCCCCGTGTCGCTCCATTAATTTTTGAAATTCTGCAATGGTTTCTTCCCAAACAACTGTTGTACGGGTTTCTTCCACCACCAACACCAACTCCAACCAGCGCTCCCGTGCGGGTTGCAAAACAGGCGACCAAACCTGATATTCTGCAATCTGTCGAGCTGTACCTTCTTCATCCAAAACCAATTCTGTTTGGGATGGCACTTTGCGCATAAGTGGACGCAGCGCTCTGGCTAAAGCCAAGGAATTTCTGAGAGCAGGTGCAGCCGGAGCTTTAAATGGTAATCCTTCTGGTGTGGAAGATGATTGCTCTTCGGAATCGGATTTAGGGAGTGTATCAGATGAATAAACAGAAACGGTAGGTTGCTTTTTAGAGGGAGTAGGAGATAAAGGCGGGTTTGGTGCAGCGTTTGCGGAAGTAGATGTTATCGGTGTAGAGGGTTGAATGGCTTGTTCAGAAGCCTGCTCAATTTTATCAGGCTCAGATGCAGCTTGTTTCATCTGATTTGCTAACCAGAGGACATCGGCAATTTCTTCCGCATTCAATTCTAGCCCTGTCTGTTCGAGACGGGCAATAAGTCGTCCGATCATGAGTCTTCTGAGCTATCCAAATACTTCAATACCTTCTCAATTAAATCATCCCTAGTTTTGCCTATGGGGAAATGTTCCCTTGTTACCAAGTAAACTGCATTTAGTAGTTGATCGGTTGCCAACTCTCCGTTTTCGCGTTTCTTCAGAAAATCAGTAATCAAACTATCTGCTTGTTTTAGTAGATTATCCTCTTCTTGGGCAATTTCTTTGTTTTCACCTTCTTTTTTGCTAAGGTGTGCGATGACAATACGCTTTAACTCCTCCCGGTTAGGTTCCCTGATATTCAGTCGCAGACAACGACGCAAAAATGGCGGGGGAAAATCTCTTTCGCCGTTACTGGTGAGAATCACAAACGGAAAGGATGTACAACGAATTCTTCCCCCCTGGATTTTTGCTTTAAAATCTTGTTTGCCTGTTTCATCAGTATATGCTGTCTGCACTTCTACTTCATTCAGTTTGCCGACAATCCGTCTGAGTTCTGGAATTTCAAACTCCCCTTCCTCAAATATGTGCAGCAAGTCGTTAGGTAAATCGATATCGCTTTTGTCAATTTCGTCAATCAGCAATACTCTTGGCTTCTCGGAGGGAAGTAAAGCCGTTCCCAGTGCGCCTAAATCAATATATTTACCGATTTCTTCTAGATTATCTTTATCTGCGCCTTTTGCATCCTGCAATCGCCCGATCGCATCGTAGCGATAAAGCCCATCCTTAAGTGTAGTGCGAGTTGTAATCGACCAGTGTAGCACTTCCCCCAAATTTAGTTCATAAGCAACTGCATAAGCTAGGGATGTTTTACCAGTTCCTGGTTTACCAGTGACTAACAAAGGTCGTCTTAAGTATAAGGCTGCATTGACTAACTCAATTTCTTCTGGACGTGCTTGGAATGTTACACCCCGTCTTTGCTTTTTAGCAACCCCACCGTCCGTGTCGCTGCGGAAATTTCGCCAACTTGGTGGCGGTGGAAGTTTCCAGTTTTCATGTTGCTTTCCGTCTCCCTTAAAGATTTTCCAATCATTCATAAATTAGGACACAGATTGTGGTATGGAATAAAAGTAGCCTGCATCAGGAGTTAGGCGCTCAGGGTCTTCCCAGATCAATGAAAGATGATGTCCTATATGATCGTCTTTACCCTGTGGTGCGTCAAGGCGTTTTTTTCTCACACTTTCAGGAAGTTCTGAAATAGCGCATTCTAAAAAATCAATTAAGTTTTCGTCTTGAGTGTCCACAGTCTTAAACTCCTGTCTTAAGCAGATAGCAACGGGAGTCGCAGTAATCAGCAACACGGAAAATAAACTACTCCCATTTGGAGTCTCTGGAAATTTAGTGAGTATCAAACCTACTGCATCATCTAGTAAATTACGTAGGGTTTCTAAATTCTGATTTTGTGATAACAAAAATGTCTCACTACATTTACATATCTGCTTTAACTGCTGCCATTTCTCACGCCAAAGCACTTCTTTCTGGCTGCGGTATTTTTTTTCTAACCGTTCATATGCACGGACACTCACGCGGTATTTTTTCCCAATACTTTCTTGATAACCGTACTCCTCTTTTATCCATCCATCAACTGGATGACTAAGCAGTTCGTAAGGCATAAAAAACTCTAGAGTCAGATTTCTTAAAGGAGATTTATCACTCTGCTCCAAAAGAGAATCCAAAATTTGGGGAAGATCATCAAGTGTAAACTTATCGCCTAAGGAATTGGATACATCAAGTTGTTGATAGCCCTGTTCCATCTCAGGCTGATAATTTTGAATATCAGGAATCAACCAAGCAGTAACATGAAATTGATTTAATTTTGATTTTTGTCCTAAAGGTTTAATCTTAACTAAGAGGTAAGAGTCAGAGGATTGTTTCGTCTCACGAAAAACGGGTTTTATATCATTTAATAACTTATCAAATTGTTGAATATTCTCTCTTCCCCATTCCTGTAGTTTTTGAAGCAAATGCTGAGGCAGGTTGGAATCAACAGCTAAATGTGCTACAAAACGTTCAATAGGAGTAAATTCACCAACTCTGGGAAAATCTTGTAAGATTTTTAAGATGTCTTCTACAGTGTCCGGTAAAGCTGGATTTCCAGGACAACAAGATTGATAAGCTTTTTTGATAGAGGTAATGATTAAATTAGCATGGGGAGACAAAATTTGAAATAGAGGGTGTGGCGTGATTTCAAATTGCCGGAGGCTCTTTAGCTCCTGCTCAACCTTTTGCATTTTTGTTTCAATTGCCTTAATCTGTCGCTCTAGTTTCTTTTGATCTGCTGCATTATCTGTATAGTTTAACTGATCGGAAAGCGCAATATATTCCTGCTCCAGCGTGTCGAAGCGTTCTTGACTTATCTTCTTTTTGATTTGCTGAAACTTAGTCTCTCCCATGTCCTAATTCATTAAGCTGTACTTCAACCTTTTTCATCTCCTGCTCGATCGCTTCAAGCTGTCGTTCCAGATTATTGCGAGTCTGCGCGTTTTCGGTGTAATTCAATTGATTATACACAGCCTCAAAATCACTTTCCAGAATTCCTAACCGTTTATTTAGTTCTTTGGCTTTAATTGCTTGTACCCGGCTCAAGGGTTGAGGAGTTGTTGGCTGCTGAACACGTTGATTTAACAAGCTCCAGGTTTGGACTAGCACTTTTGTCGGAATCATAAATGCCGCTTTCACATCTTCGCGCTTTCTCTCTGCGGCGATCGCCATTCCTGCGACTCCGTGTAATAATTCATCCCAGACTGGTGCTCCACTAAACCCAGGTTCGACTTGATAGCCAGCAACCTTAATAGCTTCCATCTGTATCCATCCGGTAGCCTGTGCATCCCGTAGTTCACCCGTTGCCCATACACCAACATCATGTCCTTGGGGAAAGCCAAATATCCGAAACGAATGTCCCCAGTAATTTGATGTTGTAACCAATTGTACAGCACTTACCCCGGTTGGCGGAGAATCTTCTAGGTGTAATCCAGCAATATCTTCTCCTATTTGTGGTGGATTCACAGGCTGCCAAAACTCAACTTTTGCTTTGAGTTTTTGTGCAGGCGCAATCAGAGGAAAGTCAAGCTCTATGGTGCCAGTTGGTGGTTCTTGGGTGTTGCTTGGAATACCCAAAGCTTCCGTAATTACATGGGCACAGGTGAGGAGATGGCGATCGCTAACCAGAAACCCAGCACCGACAACCGTTGTTATGCCATTGGTGTGGGTACGGTAAATCCGAGCGATCGCCGTTTTAAACGTCTGCAAGTAATTCTCGGTTGACATGAAACCCGTGCCCTACTCTTTAGTCCACTTCACGGTAATCTCAAAATTAACTTCTCCACCCACCGAGGTTAAAATAGCTCCAGCCTCAGCGCTAAGTTTGACACCAAACTTCACCTGCATTTCTTCAGG
>CAZZVG010000716.1:0-4246 GCA_964657295.1 Iningainema sp.
CTGGAGGGATCTCTACTGGAAGTACCAAAACGCAAATTCTCCGACGCTTCCCTCACGCTCGCTTGGTAAACGGTGAAACTAGTATATATGATGATGCAAAGCAAGGTATTGCCTTTGAATTTGCCCCGAAGGCAAACGCCCAGTCACCCTGCATCGCTATTATGGTTCATCCCTCCGGTAACGTGCATTTGGCAAGCACTGAGAATGTTAACAACATTCTGCACCAGAATGATCACTCTTAGTTTAAAGCCATCTTGGTTGTTCACTGACTCTTCTTGCTGAGTATCAGATCACCTATCTTCTTTACTTTTTACTGTCGCCAAAGCTATTAGGACAAGTTGGTTGTAGACGGCTGCAACAGCATGATTTGTATCTTGAGAAGTTGTCCTAAACTTCTTGTTTTTATATCATCTGTTGGGAAAAAGAGCAATAAGTATTTTTACTGAGATAAAAAAGTAGAACTATTGCGCTATTACTAATGAATATAAGACGAATTTCGGGAATTGCCTCCAATAAATATGTAGAATGATTTACCGAATTCTCATTACAGGAAAGTAGCACAATGTCCAATTTAACCAATTCACTTCTTAAGGGATCAGCAACTAAAGCTAAACTCTTTTCACAAAACCCGCGTCGGCGACCTCACTACCATATTCTTGTAGAGACAGGAAATCAGCAGTTTGACATTGCAGTTAATATTGCCTCAGAAGATCCGAAGACAGATGATGTCCGTGTTCTTTACGCGATCAAGAGAAATATCACACCACCATCCGCCGAGGCATTGCTTAGCCTGCCGAATGGAATATTTGAACTGCCGAGTCAGGGAATTACTGGCATTGACTTTATAAGCGATCGCTTGGTGACAAGAGAAGAGATGCAACCACTCCCTCTGTTTGATCGCTCAGCGCCTATTGAAGATCAGGGATCACAAGAGGTAAAGCAACTCGTTGATGACGTGGTTGCTGAGTCAGATGCTGTGCTATATGCGTTCGGGCATCGATACGATCAAAGATCTGCTACCAATGCATCATGGGGATTTCAGCCAGACGACGGAATTCATAACATCCACATGAATCAAGGCAACTACACGGGCAACCACGACAACGAAAATGGCCGTGGAGAGGATGGCGCACTTTTTCTCTATTTCCCTAAAACCAACACTTGGCAAGCGGTGTTTATCGCTTTTCAAACACAATCCTTTGACAATGATGCTAATGGCTACCCAAAGGATGATTCCCATCGTACTACTCAACATAATACTGGTAGTAATCAGGGTGACGGTCAGAGCCAAGGTGGTAGCCACAGGCACGGTCACCATCATAGAAACAATTGACCTAATTTCGTGACCGAATAATTCGTAATCTAAATTTGACAATCCCATACCTAGAAGGTGTGGGATTCTTAAGAGTTTTCTGTCTATTGACTCTAAATATCCCGGATTCAGGCACTGCCTTAAATATCCGGTTCCCAGGCACACCCCGTTCGCCGATACGGCAGAGTGTTATCTCCTAAAATCTCGTTAATTCGAGTATTGGGCGTCAACTTTCCTCCAGTCCGGGGGTAGGTTTTAACGTCTTGTCTGACTCAATTAATATACCACAATTTTCATGATTCACGCCCTTAGAAAAGCCGTCCTACAAGGACGGGGTTTTCAACCCATTTCTTTGATAAAATTACGAATTATTCTGTCGATTTATCAAAACCTCTGGCTAACGCTGTCCCTCCTTGACAAGGGGGGACTATAGTCCTTTACTATGGCGGCTTCGCAAAGAAACAGTATCAAAGGAATTATGCGCTACTCTGATAGCCGCGCTGTACTAATCTCTTGAACTTCAGCCGCTTTTGAACGTAAATTGGTATAAATAATATGAAGCGCGTACTGATTTTAGGTGGTACTGGCGATGCATCGGAACTAGCAGTAAAAGCCTCTACTCTCCCAGTAGAGGTGATAGTATCTCTAGCAGGTCGCACTCGCGAACCTCAAAATGTCTACGAAAATACACGTATTGGTGGTTTTGGCGGAGTAGCAGGATTGACTGCGTACCTGTGCGAGCAAGAAATTGATCTGCTAATTGATGCCACCCATCCGTTTGCTGCTCAAATATCTTTCAATGCGGCAGCAGCAGCAGCAGAATTGGGACTGCCAAGACTGATGCTAATTCGACCTGCATGGCAGCCGATTCCACAAGATCGGTGGCAGGAAGTTGATCATGTGGAAGCGGCTGCAGATGCTTTGACAGAGGAAGCAAAGAGGGTATTCTTAACTGTTGGCAGACAGCAATTGGGATCATTTGCTCACCTTGATGTTTGGTTTTTGATGCGATTAATCGATCCGCCAGAAGGGAATGCAATCGTACCGAAAGGTCTGTTGCTCTATGACCGAGGACCATTTGACCTTGCTAGAGAACGTCAGTTACTTACGCAATATGAAATTGATACTATCGTCAGTAAAAATAGCGGTGGTAATGCAACCTACGCCAAAATTATTGCAGCAAGAGAATTAGGATTAAAAGTTGTTATGGTCAAGCGTCCAATGGTTCCTGTAGGAGAACAGGTACAAGATGCGGAGAGTGCTATATCTTGGCTGGCAACTAAAATCTGAAGAATTCTCTTGAGATGAGTAATTAAACGTATTTTTTTTTGGAAATAAAAATTTGATTCATCTATCCCAAGGATGAAAAATCTATAACACTTTTGATATCAGAATATTTGCGATCGCTCCTTTGAAATCATTCAGAAAAAAATCGGTATTTTCAAGGTTTTGATTTGCCCGCAAACCAAGATATGACTGAGTAAGCCAAATCAATTCACTTCTTAAGAAATTCTCGGAAAAATCCTAGAGGTATTGATTCATTTGGTTCAACAAAAAAATAAATATTAATTCAGGTCATAAATTCAATGGTTAAAGCTAACAAATGGCAGTCGGGCACTGCTTTACTAGTAGGATTAAGTGCAATCACCAGTACGATAACGCCTTTAATAATAGCAACACCAACATTAGCACAAGCTACGTTTAGTGATGTCCAAGGTAGCTGGGCTCAATCATGTATTACGCAATTAGCAAGCAATGGTATTATTAGTGGCTATCCAGATGGGACTTTCCGACCTAATGCATCTGTGACACGAGCTGAGTTTGCCGCTATGGTCAATAAGGCTTTCCCAAACGCGCAAAGGACTCGTAATTCAATTCAGTTTAATGATGTCCCCTCAAATTACTGGGCATATACGGCAATTCAAACAGCTTCTCAAACAGGATTTTTATCAGGTTACCCTGGTCAAGTTTTTAAACCCAACCAGAATATTCCTCGCGCTCAAGTTTTAGTAGCTTTGGCAAGTGGGTTAAATTATTCTCCAACTCAGCCTGTAACGACAACATTGAATGCTAATTTTACTGATGCAAATGTCATTCCCAGCTATGCCGATAATGGAATAGCCGCAGCAACTGAAAAAAGTCTTGTTGTCGATTATCCTGACGTTAAATACCTCAAGCCCAATCAATTAGCCAGTCGGGCAGAAGTCTCAGCTTTCCTGTGTCAAGCATTAGCCGGCTCGGGACATGCTTCTCTAATTCCCGAACAGTATATTGCGGGTAATACTGGGAATTCAATCACTGCAATGATTTCGTCTGGAACTTTGATTCCGGTCAAGTATTCTCAGGCTAAGCGGATTATTGTTAGCCCCAAAGAAACTGCACCTTTGACATTAACCGTTGCGGCTGATGTTAAGAACAATAGCGGCAGTGTGATTATTCCTGTTGGTAGTCAAGTTGTTGGTCAATTGCAACCAATCACTGGCGGTTCCCAGTTTGTTGCTAGTCAGGTTGTGATTAATGGTCAGCAGTTTCCGATTAACGCTTCTTCACAAGCGATTAAAACTACCCGTAACGTGCGGGATACTAACTTCTTAGGACTTTTAGAAGACGCAGCATTGGGATCAGCTGCGGCAGCAGGAATTTCTGGAATAACGGGTAATAGACACATTACTGCAGGAAAAGTCTTGACCGGTACAGCGATTGGTACTGCTATAGGCGCAAATCAAAATCGTAACATTCTATCTACAGTCCGAGATACAGCACTTGGAGCAGCAGCAGGAGCCGGAATTTCTGGAGTCACGGGAAATCGAACTATAACTGCCGGAAAAGTTATCGGGAGTGCGGCACTCGGCGCAACAATTGGAGGTATTGCCGATCGCAGTTCTGGGAATAACGTAGTTGTCATCAATCCTAATTCCGATTTGACCTTAACGT
>CAZZVG010000717.1:0-4242 GCA_964657295.1 Iningainema sp.
TGCAGTAGAATACAACACGGTTGTAGTTAATTCCTGACACCATGTTACTCGTATAGCGCCAAATATTTATTGAGAATTTAGTGAATGCCTGTTTTTAAGAACCCTGAAACATCCGACGAGAGGGAAGCTAAAGCAACCTGTGAGGCATACCTCCGTTAACAGGTCACTATATCAAAATTTCTTAAGCAACCCAGAGGTTTTGAGCAAATCTGATGGAAAAGCTTGCGAGTATGATGCTGAACAAGCCGATAACTGCGTATCCTGAGCGCGGATGACGGGCAAGCAGTACACCTAATGCGATCGACACAGAGACGATGCCGTACACCAAACGATTTAAGGAAATCGTACTTCCAGATACGAGTAACATCCCAATGCCGCAAAAGCCGTAGACTAAAGTAATCAAGCTGATTTCAGCACGCAAAACCCATAATAAATATATACCACCAAAGATCATCACAACGTTAGTCAAAGGGTCGCCGGCTAACAGCCACGAGAATAATCCTAAGCAGGTAAAGCCATAGACTATCTTGGTAGCATTCAATTTTTTGCGGAAATGCCATAATAAGTAACCGCTCCCAACTATAATTGTAAACAGCAAGGGATGCCAAGGGTCTTTAATATAGCCATATTTCCAATTGGTTGTACCTACCACAATTTGCATTAACATCTTCCACCAATGCAGCCAATCAAACCCGAGTGAGGGACGCCACGCTTTTTGTGCGTGGAGGAATGCCAAACCATCACCAAATTTCATCTGGCAATACAGGCTAAATAGAAACAGACCACCACCAGAGGCTAAACTAGCAATATAAGCTTTGATCCCTCTACGTTCAATCCCAGCCACAAGTAAAAACGCAGGTACAAGCGCAATTCCAGTTGGACGTGTTGCAGTCGCTAGAGTACCCCAAAGTGCAGTCCATACATATTGTTGTTTGTCAAATGCCTTTAAAGCGGCTGTACTAAATAGAAGATACAGCCCTTCAGCATAAATAACCGTACCGAATAAAGAGAGCGGACACCAGGTAAATACGGCTGCTGTCCACCGTGCTGCAATTACACCATGACGCTCTTTTATCCAAATGTACAATACGATCGCTGCTCCTAGAAACGCGAGATTGTTGATCAAGGTACCTGCGACTTGAAAAGGCAAGCCGAATGTCATCAAGGCTCGGATACATAAAGGAAGTAAAGGAAAAAAGACAACTGATGAAAATGGCTTTTCGTTCAGTGAGTCATCATAGCCAAAAGTCGCAATTTTTTCATAGAAGCTACTATCCCAAGCAAAGAAAACATCCCAGCCGTAAGTGATAGTTCCTACGTGAGCGGGAGATGGGAGTACAGGTGCGATCGCCAGCATAGCAATGCAGATTAATGATCGACTGGAGAACCACATTAGTAGTGGGAAAAATAACTCATGACGACTGATATTTTTTATTTTGTTCATTCAGGATAGCTCACGATAATTTAGCACGTTTAAATAAGTAAACATCGTTGCCAGCAAGACTTAATTTAAAATTGGTATTGTTTGTCAATAGATTTAAATAAGTAATATTTAATTGTTTATGCCTTGAGGAAAGAGTATGGCGGGTATTCAGTAAGACATAATCAAACCTAGTGAAATCAAGTAGTGGAGCATCTGGATTTATTAGTATAATAACTTCTCGATGGCTCAAGTGAGGAGCAATTTCATCTGTGGTGAGAACACTACCTTGATGTACTTGAGCGATCGCTTGTCTCGTAACTTGCCAAGTATCGAGAGATGACAGATATTTGGAGCCAAAAAAACTAAACTTAGCTAAAGCTAAGAAGGTGATTAACGACCATAAAATAATTGCTCTTTTATTTTTTAACAATCCCCGATTTACTGCAAGACTGTTAATAACAACCAAAAATAAAAAGGGTATAGTTGGTAGAGAATATTGGTTGATTAAATTTTTTTGTGCCTGGTAATCAGCTAAAAGATTGATTGCTAAGCAAGGTATAGTACTGATTAAAGGTGTCATTCCTACAAGGGAAAACCCCCAAAGAACAGGTACGAATAGTAAAATTAAATACTCCAGATTTACTAGTGAGAAAGCTGTCTTCAAAATAATTTCTGGGTGGAACAGTAAATTTTTAAAGATCTCTGGAAATGAGTTTCCTAGATAACTATACCGATAAAGATGACGTTCTACAGATGCTACAGATCCACCAAAAAAGGGAATGATGATTTTAGTGGCGATCGCAAACCACAATATACCGCTAACCAGAGCGATGGCACCATATAAACGCCGCTTCTCAAACACTAGCAGCCAGACTCCCATGGCACTCACGGTTAAAGCTAACACTGCTTTACATCCGAACACCAATAGGATACTTAAACAAAACCACCCAATTTGTCGGCTTCTCGCCGCCAGTACCGCTGCCAAAAGTGCTGGTACAGCTATGACTTCTGGGTGAAAATCAAATATATTGACATTAAATACCAGTGGATATAGTAAGTAGGCTGTTGCTATGGCGATTGCTTGGCTTTCTTTTAATCTGGCTTGTTTGGCTAGATACCATATTGGTAAAGCACTAAATGCTAAGGCAATTGCTTGCACTGCGAATAACCAGTACACGCTGGGGTAGATTTTGTACAGTACTGCTAAAGGATAGAATATCCAAGCGGCATGATCGCCAAGTATGTGAAATCCTAGTAGCGTAGGTGTTGATTTCTGTCCTTGGCTTATTAGGTAAACTGCTTGATCAAAAATGCCTAAGTCTAAGGCGTTTGATTTAAATAATATGTGTTTGACGCTGCTAGATATGAATAAGATTACGGTACTGGCGGTGATGATTAAGCTGATAGTATTAATATTAACTGTTTTTTTTATCATTATTTTAAATTAAGAGGAATGAACCGCCTAGATGCCAAGGACGCCAAGGTAAGAGGGAGAAGAAGAATAAACTTCCTATCAACCAATCCATTTATTTTGACCGTAACGAATCCATTGTTCAATTAGAGAGAGGGTTGAGAGGAAAATAATCCATGTGAGGGTGTTATATTTTGTTTTACCTGGAAGACAACGATATATATATCCAATTGCTAGGAAAAGGAAAGGTAGGGCAAATACAAATCTTGCCATACTAAATAGGCGGTTCTGTGTAAAAAATACGATGATGGGGTGAATAGCTGTAAAGTATGCACAAAACCAAAAAATATAGTTTTGAGACAATGTATAGGTAAAATCTAATGTTTTTAATTTGTTTGATTGCTTGGATCTGGGAATTTTTCTATTTTTGATAAAATTGAAAGTGTATAAAAAAATGAGTAGAGGTGGATAGATTATTGATAGATTCCACCACCAAGATTTTGGAGTATATATATATGGTTCACGTTGCTTAAGTTTGAGGTAAACTAAAGTTAGTGCTATAAATAAAATAATTAAAGGTAGATAAAGTCCTAAAAGATCCATTAATAAAGATTTGGGAATAAATAAGAATTCTAAATGTATACCTAATTTTTTACCCCAGGATTTTTGGTCTAGAAAAGGTGCAAAAAAGTTACCTCTCGTTCTCTGACAGAAGTTTCCATAGATTGAGTATCCTAGTAATGAAAATACCCATAGAGTAATCGTTGTTTGTACTTCGTATAAGTATTTTTTAAAGATATTTAGTAACTGACTGCGATTAAATATTTTTAACTGTATGAGTTCAAAAGTAAAAATTGTGATAAGTGTTGCTGTGCTTGCAAATAATATTTGGATTAATACTGGTCGAGTTAAAGCCATCAAAAATGTGATAACGGAAATCAACAAGAGTTTGAGTTTTCCATGAAGTTTAGATTGAGGCAGCAAAATCCAGATAAACAAAGTACTGAAGGTAGAAAATAAGCTTTCGGTATATCCGATAACTCGGAAAATTGATGTGGGATTCACAGTATAAGCAAGTACTAACAAAAAAGCTAAGTTTAAGCTTTCCAATCCGGTTTTGAAAACCCAGAACAGTAAAACAGTCGAAATAAAGAATAGAGTTGTGGCAACGATTAAAAAGTCGTGTGCAGCCTGTTCTATGGTTTGAGGATGAAACAAAGTACGGATGAGAAAAGGCCACAGAGGGTAGAAGGCGTCACAACTGGGATTTAAAGCTTTGCTGGCGTATAGTTCTACATCCCAATAGTAACTATGGGATGCATGTGGTATTTCTCGAAATGATGTTGGTGAGGAAAAGAACTTGTTGAAAGTTTCAGGAGATATCAGCATCGCCACAGCTGCACACAAG
>CAZZVG010000718.1:0-4241 GCA_964657295.1 Iningainema sp.
CTTTAACTCCAGATCGCCCAGTGTTGCGTGGAACCGCCCAAAATCCTGATGTCTACTTTCAAGCCCGTGAAAGCGTTAACCCCTACTACAATGCTTGTCCCTCCATTGTTCAGCAAGAGATGGATCGATTTGGCGATCGCACGGGACGGTACTATCAGATCTATGAATATTACGGTGCCCCTGATGCTGAAAAGGTGATTGTGCTGATGGGTTCGGGCTGTGAGACGGTGCATGAAACACTCGATTACCTTAACACTCGTGGCGATCGCCTCGGTGTTGTCAAAGTGCGATTGTATCGTCCAATTGAAGCCAACTTATTTGTCAACGCCCTACCTAAAACAACCAAGACGATCGCCGTCCTTGATCGTACCAAAGAACCGGGCAGCATTGGTGAACCTCTCTACTTGGATGTCGTCACTGCTATTCATGAAGCGTGGGGGAGTGAGAGAATTTCCCCGAATCCTCAAATTATCGGTGGCCGTTACGGTCTTTCCTCCAAAGAATTTACCCCAGCGATGGTGGTAGCTATTTTTGATAACCTTGCCCAGGCGAAACCGAAGAATCACTTTACCATTGGTATCAATGACGACGTTTGTCATACTTCCTTGACATTTGACGCTAACTTTTCGACAGAACCAGATAGCGTGATTCGGGCAATGTTCTACGGGTTGGGTTCAGATGGCACGGTTGGTGCGAACAAAAACTCAATTAAGATTATTGGTGAACAAACCGATAACTACGCCCAAGGGTACTTTGTCTACGATTCAAAGAAATCGGGTTCTATCACTGTTTCACACTTACGCTTTGGGAACGAACCAATTCGTTCCACTTACTTAATAGATCAAGCGAATTTTATTGGTTGCCATCACTGGATATTCCTAGAACGTCTTGATGTTCTCAAAGCCGCTGTTCCTGGGGCTATTTTTTTGCTGAACAGTCCCTACGACACTGATACTTGGGAACATCTCCCCGTCGAGGTGCAGCAGCAAATTGTCAGCAAGCACTTAAAGTTATACGTCATTAATGCTACCAAGGTGGCGCGGGAAAGTGGCATGAACGGACGGATTAACACGGTGATGCAAGTGTGCTTTTTTGCATTAGCAGGTGTCTTGCCACAAGCGGAAGCGATCGCCAAAATCAAGCAAGCAATTGAAAAGACTTACGGCAAAAAAGGCGCGGAAGTTGTCCGCATGAACCTGCAAGCCGTAGATAATACACTGAAGAATTTGCATGAATTAGGCAGTGAGACATGGAAAAACAAAAATGAAACTTCACTCTCCCCCTCTGTCTTGACGAACCCAATTCCCAACACTGCTCCTCAATTCGTACAATCCGTTTTAGGCAAAATCATCGCGTGGCAGGGGGATGAACTGCCTGTGAGTGCCATGCCTGCTGACGGTACTTATCCGACTGGCACCTCTCAATGGGAAAAACGCAATGTGGCAGAGGAGATTCCCGTTTGGGAAGCTGATGTCTGCATTCAGTGTAACAAGTGTGTGATGGTTTGCCCCCACGCCGCTATCCGCAGTAAGATTTATCAAAAAGATGAGTTAGCTACAGCTCCCATCACCTTTAAATCAATCGGTGCCAAGGATAAAGATTTTACAGGTCAGAAATTTACCATTCAAGTCGCTGCTGAAGATTGTACGGGTTGCACTATTTGTGTGGATATTTGCCCTGCTAAAGACAAATCTCACCCAGAACGTAAGGCAATTAACATGGAACTGCAATTGCCTTTGCGGAAGCCTGAACAGGAAAACTGGAATTTCTTTTTAAAGTTACCAAATCCCGACAGACGGCAACTCAAAGTTAACCAAATTCGTCAACAACAACTGCAAGAACCGTTGTTTGAATTTTCTGGTGCTTGTGCTGGCTGTGGTGAGACGCCTTATTTGAAATTGCTGACACAACTGTTTGGCGATCGCACAATGATTGCCAACGCCACAGGTTGTTCTTCAATCTACGGTGGTAACTTGCCCACAACTCCTTGGACAAAGAACGCCGATGGACGTGGCCCGGCATGGTCTAATAGTTTATTTGAAGATAACGCCGAATTCGGTCTTGGCTTCCGCTTATCTCTAGACAAGCAAGCTGAATTTGCAGCTGAACTGTTACGGGAATTGGGGAGTGGGGAAGTTTCCGAATCTTTAATTCCTCACGATTTGGTTCAGTCTATTCTCACTGCACCTCAAGCAACCGAGGCGGATATTTACGAGCAACGCGAACGAGTTGCCCTCCTCAAGCAAAAGTTAGAGAGTTTGTTAGCCGTTGACAGTTTACAGCTCACCAAATCTTCTTCTGACTCAAAAATCATCTCAAAAGCGAAACAACTCCTCACACTGGCTGATTATCTTGTGAAGAAAAGTGTTTGGATTGTTGGTGGTGATGGTTGGGCGTATGACATTGACTCTGGCGGACTGGATCATGTGTTGGCTAGTGGTCGCAATGTGAATATCTTGATTATGGATACAGAAGTGTATTCTAATACGGGTGGACAAGCATCTAAAGCAACACCACGGGCGGCGATAGCCAAGTTTGCTGCCAGTGGTAAGCCAACAGCGAAGAAAGACTTAGGGCTAATTGCCATGACCTACGGAAATGTCTACGTAGCGAGTGTAGCATTAGGTGCCAGAGATGAACATACTCTCAAGGCATTTTTAGAAGCAGAAGCTTATGACGGTCCGTCCCTAATTATTGCCTACAGCCATTGTATTGCCCACGGTATCAACATGACGACAGCCATGAGTCAACAGAAGGCGTTGGTAGAATCAGGTCGTTGGTTGCTGTATCGCTATAATCCCGAGTTGCAGCAAGTGGGTAAGAATCCCTTGCAGTTAGATATGCGCTCTCCCAAGCAACCGATAGAGCAATCAATGTACCAAGAAAATCGCTTTAAGATGCTGATTAAGAGCAACCCCGATCTGGCTAAACGCTTACTGCAAGAAGCTCAAGCTGAGATATATGCTCGTTGGCAGTTGTACGAATACATGTCAGATCGTAAGCTACTTAATGAGTGGCGATCGAAGGAAAATTTCGATTAAGCTCAAAGTAGAACCATAATCAAAGAGTTATGAGAATCTTGCGTAAAATCATAGTTATTTTTCTCACAGTAACTTTGTGCTTCACAACTGTTGCTTGCGGAGGCGGAGCTAGGCAAACTCCACCTCCTACAGGGAATATCCGTCAACCGTCAACTGCGGCTACAAAGCTAAATGATGGTCAGTACCCTGTACAACAAGCTACCTACGACGATGTGAATGGGGAGTACACCTTATTTTTACTCAACTCTACACCGCCAACTTTTAGAAGTCAAAATCTACAGATGGCAAGGCTGACTGATGAGGAAATCAAGCAGGGTCAGAAAACCAACCTAAAAGTGCAGAGCGGAGAGCCTGTTTTATACCTGACAGAGGATTTCAAAATCGAGTACGTCCATAACGTTACAGAGAATAAAACCAATCCTCAAACCGGACAACAAGAACAGGTTGTAGTTCGTCGAGAAAACGGTTTCTGGGCACCCTTTGCTGGTGCTGTAGCCGGTCAGGCAATAGGTAGCCTGTTATTTAGACCTCATTACTACGTACCACCTGTGTATCAACCAGGAGTATCAGTGCTGAATGGTTACGGTGGTTATGGTAGAAGCTATGGAGATGCAGTCAGCAGTTATCGCCAACGCTACAATGCACCACCTGCCGAAGTGAGAAACCAGACTGCATTCCGCAGTACGGGGACAATTAGAAGGTCATATCCTAATGACTCGAATATACAACGCACCGTCCCACCAAATTCTTCCATAAACCGTCCCACTGGTTCTGGTTATGGCGGCAGTATCCTCCAACCCTCCGGTCGTTCCAGTTCACTTAGACGTCCTTCTGGCAGTGCTTTTGGTAGCGGACGTCGTGTTCCCAGTCGTTCGGGTTTCGGTAGCAGACGGCGTTAGAATCTGCATTTGAGTAGGGGCGGGTTTAATTTAGATTATATCTGGGTACATCCAAATATGATCTCAAACCCACCCCTACTTAATGCTACAACGGTAGCCAGTGCTGTTCGCGATCGCGCCAACAAAAACCACATGAAGCGCCACCATCGCACATCTTGAGTAGAGGGCAAGTTTTGAATGAGAGCCAACACCGGCAAATGGGGATAGTGAGGGAACGGGAAAGGGAAATGAGTTGTGAGACGCTTTGGGAGGCGCATCCGGCGGTGAGGCCGTTGGGTGTGGGTGGAGTGGGTGGGAGAGG
>CAZZVG010000719.1:0-4221 GCA_964657295.1 Iningainema sp.
CGGAATCTAGTAAAATATTGACAATTTCTGAATAACCCTGTGTTGCCGCCAGTGCTAGAGGTGTTTCTCCCAAGTTGTTCTCATTTATATTAGATCCTTGTTGCAGCAGTGCTTCGATAATTTTGCTGTGTCCTTGCAACGCTGCCACGAGAATGGGTGTATCGCCTAAGTTGTTTCTTATATGTACATCCGCACCATGCTTCAGTAAAACTTGTACTACATCGTCAAAACCTTCCACAACTGCAAGATGCAAAGCTGTCTCACCATCTTTATCTTGAATATTGACATCAGCGCCGTGTGCGAGTAAGGCTGCTATGATCGCACTATGTCCTGCCGCCGTGGCTGCTGACAGAGCCGTTCCTCCATCGCTGTTTTGAAGCTTGACATCAGCCCCTGCCGCCAACAATGCTTCCATCACTTCTACATGTCCCAAGTCTGCCGCTACCATCAATGCGGTTTCACCTTCTTTATCTTGGGTATTGACATCTGCACCAGCTTGTATTAGTTCTTGTACAATAATTGTATGTCCGAAGCGTACTGCTAGTTTTAATGCAGTGTCATCATCTTGATCGTTTACACTTACTTTAGCACCAGCAGCAAGTAAAAGCCGGACTATATCGACATAGCCTTTCACGACAGCTGCCATTAACGCTGTACTACCATCTTCATTAAGAGTATTGACATCAGCACCATTCTGTAGTAAGAGATTGACAACGTCTAGCTGATGAGCGCTAACTGCCAACATCAGAGCCGTCAAACCATACCGTTTTCTAGGTAAGTTGATATTTGCCCCAGCATTGAGGAGCGATCGGACAATTTCAGTGTAACCGGAATTGGCAGCGAACATTAACGCTGTGGTGCCATTGCGATCGCTTACGTCCACCTTTGCACCTGAGGCAATCAGTGCTTGCACTTGCTGTCTATCGCCATTTCTAGCTGCCACCAGCAACAAGAGATCGTTATTTTTAGTCATTTGTCAGTTATTAGTTGTTAGTTGTCAAAAGGTACTACTAACCTTTGTCTGAGAGGGTTTTGTGGATTTTGTTATTTGTACTTAGAAGTTATCCAAGTTAAACTACGACCCACTAACCACTTTTTATCTTCCCATCTCGCCAATCACAATTAGAGTTATGCTAATTTTTATGAAGAATTTATGACAGGGGACAATGGTATGAATTTAGAGCTTTCACCATCGGTTAAATACTGGTCAAACTTCTTTCACCCGATCTTGATGTGGGTGTTATTGTTCGCTTCTGTTTATGCCGCTTATCTGGGACTGCAAGTACAGCGGACGAGAAATGCTCAAGGCGAAGAAAAGAAAGAACTGATTAAAGGGAGATATAACGTCAGACACTACCAATTTGGTTCAATAATTTTGGCTTTGATGATATCCGGTGCTGTTGGTGCTATGGCTGTCACGTATATTAATAATGGTAAGTTATTCTTTGGACCTCACCTGCTTGTCGGACTTGGCATGACAAGTTTGATTGGCTTTTCTGCGTCTTTATCTCCTTTTATGCAGAAAGGAGCAAATTGGGCGCGTGTAACTCATATCGTGTTGAATTTTACACTTTTAGGACTTTTTGCTTGGCAAGCTGTCTCTGGTGTCCAGATTGTTCAAAAACTCCTTAGTCAGGCATAGCTATTAGCTACTAACCCCCTTCACACAGAAAACATGGAGGGGGTGTTAAATAATCAATTTAAGATCATAAAAAAAATAATAGTTCAAGTCAACGAAAGTTTAGTTTCAAGACGAGAATTGATCTCAGGTAGGGTAACCAATACCTTTGTTTGTTGACCGAGAATGCTTTCAATTAGCAATTTTCCGGCATGTAATTTGACTAGTCGGATCGCTATAGTCAATCCTAAACCACTTCCTTGTTGTTCGTAGAGTTTCCGCTCAAATTGCTGGTAAGCTCCGACATCGTCTACTTGTCGGGTAGTCATGCCCCGTCCCTGATCACAAATAGATAGGATAAAAAAATTGTTTTCTCGCACACTGCTAACTGTCACAGGTGTGCCAGCACAGGAAAATTTCAAGGCATTGTCAAGCAGTTCTTCAACCAGTTTCTTCAGATATTTTGGAGAAATTTGGATGTCAGCATCAAGAAGTTTGAGATGCAAATCGGCTTCTCGATTAGCGGCGCGAGCTTGCAAAATTGCTTGTTCGGCAATAACTGACTTAGCAGAGTGAGTTTTATAGTTCCGAAAAGACGCAACTCGCTCAGAATCAGTTGCCGCAAGTTCAAGTTCAGCATACACTAAAAAATTTTGAATGAGCCGATGCAAGCGTTTTGCTGAAGTTCGGATGTCATGTAGCATTTCTAAGCTTTCGCTGGGTGATAGCGAACTATATTCAGCAATCATGATCTCGGAAAGACCGATAATCCCATTGAGAGGAGTCCGAAGTTCGTGAGGCAGTGATAGAGTGATATTAGAGCGTAGCTCATTGAGTTTTTGTGCAAGTTGTTTCTCAATAACGGCTTGTTTTTCCAGTCTTGTCGCGATCGCCTGTAGCAGTTCCTTGGAGCGAAATGGCTTGGTTAGATAATCATCAGCTCCAAGAGACATCCCTGTCCGCAAATCCGCTTGATCAGCTTTGGCAGTAAGAAAAATGAAAGGAATTGTCGCTGTGAGTGGATGTTGACGCAAAGTTTTGAGGACTTCGTAACCATCAAGTTCGGGCATCATCACATCACAAATAATCAAATCAGGGAGATGGGAAAGTGCCATTTCCACACCAATGGTTCCGTTCTCCGCAGCGATCAAGTCAAAATTCTGAGCCTTCAATAAATCTAAAATATTGGCTCTGATGGCTGCTTCGTCTTCAACGATCAAAAGCTTTTTCATCCATTTTCCTCAGCTATTAGTTCAAGGAGTGTGTAACGTCGCTTGAAAAATGTAGCGGCAGCGTGACGGTAAAGACTGTACCCACACCCACTTCACTCTTAACTGTAATTTGCCCCCCATGCGAGTCCAGAGATTTTTTAACAATTGCCATTCCCAGACCTGTTCCGGGAATAGTCCCCACATTCTTAGCTCGATGGAAGGGATCAAACAATCGTTGTAAATCTTCTGGTGGAATCCCAATACCAGAATCTTCAATTTGAAAAATCACCTCTTCCTCTTGACAAACTACTGCCATCTGAATAGTGCTGCCTGTGGGTGAATACTTGATCGCATTCGAGAGCAAGTTAGATAAGATTGAGCGCAAGAGTTTTTCATCTATGCAAGTTGTGGTGCATTCGCCTTCCTCGACAAATATAATCTTGTGCTTGCTGCCCGATCCCAGTTGTAGTTCTTCCACTAAATCATTACAGAATTTGGACAAATTCAGTGGGGAAGGCACACACTCTATTTTTCCAGCTTCCGCTTTCCCCAGCAATAGCACATCATTTAAGAGATTGGTTATCTGTTCCCCCGAGGCTTGAATGCGTAGGAGATGTTCAACTTTTTTCTCCTCACTCCAGTTTTGACCATAATCTTTGAGTAATTCGGCAGATAACAGAATTGTGGTAAGCGGGGTGCGAAACTCGTGAGATGTCATGGAGATGAAGCGAGATTTGAGTTCCGATAGTTCTCTTTCCTGTTTCAAAGCCTTAGCAACATCTTCCTCTGCCAGCTTGCGCTGAGTGATGTCACGCACAATTACGATCACTTCATTTGATTCACTCACCACTAACCGAGCTTCCCAGTAAGTTATGTTATTCGACTGAGATAACTGAAACTCATAGACTTGAAGTTCACCTGTTTGCAAAGTCTGTTCGATCAGATGAAGAATTGTTTTTGCAATATTTTTGGGTAGAACCTCAGTTATGTTTTTCCCCAAACATTCTCTCGCTTGGAACAAAATCTCACTTTCTTTTGGGACTTTGTAATTCACCAAAATACCATCTCGGCTGAGACGAAACATTAAATCGGGAATTGCGTTGAGGAGAGCGCGATTGGTAGAGACACTACTGAGCAATGCTTCTTCCGCTCGTTTTCGCTCGGTGACATCAGTATAAATACCTACCCACTCTCGGATGCTGGAGTCGTTTTCCCACACAGGTACAGCACGCACACTCATATACTTGTACTCCCCGTCATCACGTCGCAGGCGATGTTCGACTTCGTAGAGGGTACCGTTAGCAATAGACTGCGACCATTTCTGCGCCGTATGATCTCGATCTGAGGGGTGGATAGCGTTGAGCCACCCCCACCCCCTGAACTCATCAATGG
>CAZZVG010000720.1:0-4220 GCA_964657295.1 Iningainema sp.
CAATTCCGTCTTCAATACCCGGATGAGGAAATTCTACTATCTACTGAGGGTGATTACGCAATTTGGTCTCCTGGTGTGCCTCATTGTTGGACTGCTGAATTAGATTCGACTATTTTAACTGTCAGATGGCCATCAAAGCCAGGAGATAGTGTTGCTACAACCGAAGCAAGTTGAGATTTGCTGTAGCGACTTCAAATGTCTTCTCCCTTACGAAAGAACTGCTGCAAAATCTCGCTGGGTTTGCGATCCCATGTATCCAAATGATCGTATATTAGTCCGTCTTGATTGAGTTTGTATGTGGAGGAACCATTGAAAAATACTTTAGCTTTCCAAGGAACACGCAAAATGCCACGCACTGTCCACTTAGCTGTTATTGTGTCTTTGGCTGACTGATTAACTTCATGTAAATCAAAGAAAATTTTGGTAAAAAACAACCGTGCATGAAAGCGCAAAGTCCAAAAGATAATGCGATAGTTGATTTTTCCTTTAAACTTGTTGACAGGATCTTGAAAGTAAATATCCCGTGTATAAATGTCGTAGGAAATCTCCTTTTCAAAAAGCGTTGGTAGATCCTGTTCAAGAGTCTCAATATCTCGGGTTATCTGTAATTGATATTCCATGCGATCGCCTCTAAAGTATTAAAGGTGTTTAATTATGACTATTCTGTTAAAGACCAATTGATTCAACTTGGTGCTAGTCGAGGAGGCTCTCCTATTCTCACTTTACGATGAGTACATTCACCTTGCAACACAAGTAAAATTGAGCCATCATCGCTGCCACTTGCCAAAGTCTGACAATCTGGAGCGAAACTGAGTGTCAAGAAGGTTGTCGGCGCTTGCTTCGGGTTACTGTTTGCATCATCGCCCTACAAGCTCTATTCTGTCAGAGTATCAAGTTTAGCGAGTATTCTTAAGCCTTCTTCTGGGTTGCCAATCGCAGCCATTGCTTTAAATCTTGTGCAGGCATCAAATTCGGCTATTGCTATGGTAGAAAGTTCTTCAATCAGCTTATTAACACTTATGCCTTTAGTTTGAGCAAGCTCTTTCAATCTGTTGTGCATTTTAGTTCTGAATTATTGTGAGATTTCCTGATTAAGATCCGAAAGAGTTGGAAAAGAAGCAGATTGAGCATATGGCCCTTTTCTTAAAACTTGCCCCAAGGCGTTATTGTCTTTTCGCAAACCTTCGTAGAAAAAGAACACTTCCCCTGGAATTCCACAAGTACGGTTATACTCAATTGCCTGCAACAAGTCATCCGAACTGATCCGATAAGAACCAACTTGCATCAAAATTCCCGGTGCGAACTTCAAGAGAGTGGCATCTGTAAACTGCTCATTTACCAGCTTATCAACAATATTTTTGTAGCTTTTAAAGTCGCGGCGATAAATTTGTGGGTGGATAATATCTACCAATCCCCGTTCTAGCCAAGTTGGAGAATCTTGTAAGTATTCCTTAAATCCCCAATCATAAATACTAGGAGCCATTGAGACGATCGCATTGGGATTAACAGCTTTCACTTCCTGGTACAGACGCGCTAAAAAGTCAGTAAGAATATCAGCACGCCACTGTAGCCACTGCCCATCCTTAGGGTTTTGTGGCGGATTTTTACCATACTGCTGACGGTAGGACTCCACAGTACCTTGGTCGTAGCCACCTTCGCAAGGCAACGCTGGCAAACGATCATCTCCTTGAATGCCATCTACGTCGTAATTTTTGACAACTTCCAGCATTAAGCTTAACAGGAAATCTTGAACTTCAGTGTTAAGAGCGTTCAGCCACTCAAAGCCATTTTTCTTCAGCAAATTGCCGTGGCGATCGCTTGCTGCCCATTCCGGTTTTTTCTTTACCAATAGTCCACCATTCAAATTATAGGAGCTAGCAAATCCATATTCAAACCAGGGAATAACCTTAAGTCCGAAGCGCTGTGCCTCTGTCACGACGGACGCTAAAGGATCGCGCCCTACAAATTGTGGGTTTATTTCCACACCAAAAGTCTGCCGCATCACTTGACTGGGGTATAATGTTACTGCCCGATTCCAAACAACCGGAAAAACGACATTAAATCCTGTCTCGGCAAGAAATTCCATCGCTTCCGCAATGCTTTGTTGGGAATGGAGAACTTTACTATCAGTGGTAGTCAGCCAGATACCACGTGTTTCTATTCTCGTCATGATACTTTTATCGCCATCTTATATAACCCACATTTCGCACTTCAAAAAGTATTATATTGTACTACACCAAGGATCAGGCAAAAATTATAACTTTGACACTTGTGTACACCTTCAAAAAAAGAAATTAAGCATGATAAATACCAAGCTTTTAAATTTTTATGAAAAAGCTGGTTATTTCGGAAGATTTCATGTCCTGTTTGATTCAACTTTAGCTAGAAACACTGCATAATTTTCTTGAAGTTTAGCTTTTTAATGGTAGTATATCAAAGCTTAAGTTCTGTAACCGCTTGCAGGCGTCGCACTTTTTACTTAAGGAAAATGACGGCTTTCATTGCCCAAAATCCACATAATGTAACTACGAATTATGTCACTAAAACTCTTATTCAAGTATCCTAAAAAGCTTTTACTATTGCAGATAACTCTCATGATTTTTGGACTGCTGTTGACTAGTAAGCCAAGTTCTGGACAGTCCTTAAAGAACTCAACACAGAGGTATTTAGAATCAAATGAGGGAGCAGCACGTTACGAACCCCAGATAGACAAATTATTACAACTGATGCGGCAACGATTGCTGATTCAGAATGATGTTGCCCGTGGGAAATGGAACCAAGATGGCTCCATTGAAGCACCAGGGCGCGAACAGGATTTACTAGCACAGATTCGCTCAACAGCACCATCTTACGGTCTTGACCCCGATACTGCTGCTATTTTTTTCCAATGGCAAATATTTGCCGGAAAGCTCGTCCAAATCGATGATTTTCAAACTTGGCTTCAACAAGGCGTTAAATCCTTTAATAATGTACCAGACTTGAACCAGGTACTAAGACCATCACTAGATGAATTAAGCCCACAACTGTTGGATGCATTAAAGCAACTGACTCCTGTCCTTGAGTGTTCAAAGGTTCAGCAGTTGATTCAGTTACGCGCTCAGACTATTCTCCGTGGAGAGGGCATTGATAAAGTAGTACGCCATGTTGTGATCGCGCCCTTAATAGAACGTAAAGGGACTTCATGCCAAGATGTTAAGAGACTTGATGGGGTAAAAAATTTAACAGTTCATTAACCTAATTGCTGCCATCCAGATTCTTTACACAACTTGAGGACTAAGTATGTCTGTACTAGAAGGGACTTGGAAGCACGAATATGTGACTACCAATGGGATTAGACTACATTACGTGACTCAAGGTGAAGGTCCCTTGATGCTCATGCTACATGGATTTCCTGAGTTTTGGTACTCCTGGCGATACCAAATACCAGAATTCGCTCGAGATTTTAAAGTCATTGCCCTTGACTTACGTGGCTACAACGATAGTGATAAGCCAGAAGAACAATCAGCTTATGTGATGGATGAGTTTGTTCAAGACATTAAGGGAGTCATTCAGAGATTAGGATATAGCAAATGTGTTTTAGTTGGACATGATTGGGGAGGCGGTATTGCTTGGAATTTCGCTTACGCCTATCCAGAAATAGTAGAGCGATTCATTGTACTCAACTGGCCTCACCCTGCCAAACTTGCGATAGGGTTACAGACTCCCCAACAGTTACTGCGTAGCTTTTATGTGTTCTTATTTCAGATTCCTTGGCTACCGGAATTCCTCTTGCAATCATCAGATTATCAATTTATTGAAGCGGTTTTTAAAGGTATGGCGGTTGACAAAACGACTTTCACCAAAGCGGATCTTGACGCTTATAAAGATGCTGCTGCCAAACGCGGTGCGTTAACAGCTATGTTGAACTATTATCGCAATATTTTTCAGCAAAAAATCATCAATCAAAAGTGGAGTGTTTTGGAAGTCCCAACTTTGATGATTTGGGGAGAAGAGGATGCCGCCCTAGGTAAGGAACTCACTTACGGTACAGAAGCATACGTCAGAAACTATCAAATCAAGTATATTCCCAACTGTAGTCATTGGGTGCAGCAGGAAAAGCCGCAGCTAGTTAATCACTACATGCGCGAGTTTTTGGCTCTTAACTCAGTAACAGCATAAATTGCGGAGGTATAAGGAAAAACCAGATCCCCGACTTCTTTAAGAAGTCGGGGATCTAAGAG
>CAZZVG010000721.1:0-4211 GCA_964657295.1 Iningainema sp.
GTTAATCTTAGAATTTAAATCAATATTTTCTAGTTGCAGTGGTTCTTGATGAGACTCTAGTCTCTGAAGCGTCAGTAAGTCGTTGATTAGGTTAATTTCCTTCGTGCATTCCTGCTCGAGAATATCTAGGTACTTAGTCTGACGTTCCGGAGCTATTCCGGGTTGACGTAGGTTGCGAAGCGCCATACGCATATTCGTTAAAGGATAGCGCAGGCGATCGCTCATATTGCTGAGAAATTCATCTTTGAGTTCGTTCAGTTCCCGCAATTGAGCAACATACTGCCGCGTTCTTTCATGCAATTTTGCTTGTAGTTCCAGACTACTTTGTAGTTTTGCTGTGCGCTCATCTACCAACATCTGTACTTGCCGCAGCGTCTGTGTTTGAATGATGGTGTTGCTCATTTGGGCACACACCATTTCCACCATATTTAATTCCGATCCTAACCAACTACGAGCAACAGTTTGCTGTAAAACTATAAATCCTAAAATGTTGCCTTGACTCTCCAGTGGCATTAACAAGACGAAAGGCAGCCTTTCGAGAGAAAAAACTGGCGCAACTGTTGAAATACCTGTTTGGGTTGTATTGCCTATGAGAAAGACTGGTTTTCCCGACTCTTTAAACGCACTTTGGCATAAACTACATTCGGAAAGCATGAAGGACTGATCCAAACTATCTGGTTGAGTTTGACGAAAATTTTCTGTTTCCCTCATCCATTCACCAACAACAGTCGCTTTTGCTTTAGGTATTTCTTTCCTAGGTCTATTCCTGAATAGTGGATCAGTATATTTTAGTAGTATGAGCAAACCACGATCTGCTTGTAGCGCTTCCGCAGTAGAGGCTGTTGCTAGCTGGAGCATTTGATTCAACTCCAAGTTGCTCCGACTCAATATTGTTAGTTGCTTGATCAAGCTTTGATGGTTGCTACAGGTTTGCAAGTCCAGTTGTTGAGTGCTGATCAACTGTGCTTGTCTGACTTGCGAAAAAGCGATCGCACAAGACGACTGGACAGCTTTTAAAAGCTGTTTTTCTGACTCACTCCAATCATACTGGTGTGATTTGATCAGACTAATCACGCCGTTATTCTTACCACCAAACCGAGTCGGGATTGCCAAAACAGCTTTTATCGGTAGTGGCAGATCTTGACATGCTATATCCAGACTATTGTCTATAGTCGAAATGTCTTCAATCGTCAAGGGTTCTGAAGCGCATTGCACCACTGGTAAATCCAACTGTTCCTCACAAAGCATCTCGTTGGAGTGCTTGGAGGCTAAATATTCTTGGGCGTACCAATGAGCGTTAATGACTTCACCAGAGACTTCACCCATAACTGTCACCAAGCAGCAGCAATCAACGTTGAGCGCAACTCCTAGCAAAGCGGCAATTTCTTGCAGCATTTTTACTGGAGCCAAACTCTTGGCAATAATTTGGTTAATTTTTTCTACCAACTGGTGGGCGGGTTCTTCCTGATGCTGCATCAGCTTAACCGGGTATTGTTTTAATCGATCTGCTTTTTCATCTAAACGCTGTGGCGGCGATGATAAACGCTTTTTCATTTCTGGCACGCTTCCCAATAATGGCCCCATTCTGTTTGTAACCAACCTCTCGGCTTTTCATTTACTGCTACACCCTGACGATTCTTAAATCTTTTGTTCATTATTTCTCTCACCTGTTATAGCCCCTTTCTATTTCAGATGACCAAATCTTTGGTATATTTAGCAAGTGTATATTTCCAGAAAAAATATTAACAGTATATTAAAATACAATGACCGTATAGGTTTTGGTTTTTCAGCACTGAATTAATTTACTAACTCTGACCTAGAATAGCCTGTCATTAAGTATACATAAACCGTAATTTCTCTAGAATTGAATCAAAAACATCCTCAAATATTTACGTATTAACACTGAAGTTTTTTTTTGATAAATGTAATATTTTTTAAAAAATTGGACTACAAACAAATCATGCATCTATTAGCCGCCTAGGCTGGAGATTCGGAAATATTCGCGACACCCAAGCTCAACAATCAAAGAAGGTTTTCAGAAAGTCGGACATTTTTCGGAACTTTTCTAGCTTAAAGCTGGCTTTCTTCCGAACTGTTGGTCAAATTCATCGAGACAGCAAAGCTAATGAATTTTTATCGGCGATTTATGGAGATACTCGGTTTGTTTGGGCACTGTTGCCGGAGGAGATTTAATTATAATCATTTATTTAATATGCTCTTATATTGACATCTGTCAAGTGTCGTTACACCCCTCAGTCTGCGCTAATTGGATTCATTCTGGGGAATGCATCTTCGGAAAATAGCCCTGAACAGGGAATTTTAAATGTGGATGAAAATTTATTAATTTAATCAATATATAGCTATGACTTGTTCTAGGAAATCTAATTATAAAAGAAAATAGCGAGAGAGAATGCAGTCCAGTTGCGGTCACCCTTGGTAACAACTGGGCTGCATCCACCTAAAACGAAGTCTAACTAGCTAAACTCTCGACACTGAGAGGAACCATATCGCCATTCCTGGTGAATCCTAACAACATGGGTTGTTGCGGTTCAATAAGTTGACCTGTAAGTACACAGCGTTCTTCTTGTTGAGCTGTGGCAGCTATGCTAGCGCGAATATCGGCTCGTGAAAATCGGGGTTTCCACTCTCCTGATTTTTGCTGGACGTAATTCCAGAGAATATCTCTGATTAGGGCTTGATATCCCTGATTTCCAGATAGTTCTTTGAGTTTCTCTTTTAGTTCTCTCTCTAGGCGGATACTAGTGACTTCCATATCAGTGGTTGGGGTGCGAGCGATTGTATGCATCAGTTTTTCTCCTTCAAGGTATAGACAGGATAGTAATACAAGTGTAGTATGTTTAAAGGAATGTTCAATAGGTTAAATTGTCTGTGAAATCCATTTACCCGATCTCTACTTCTTTATGTGCCACCAACAATCAGTCTTGTTGGGAATTGGGCATGTTGGGAGTGGAGTATTTATTTGTGGGCAACAGCAGCCGAAATCAACGGCAATTCACACAGGGTAATCATGATTATAAATATGCCAGCATCGGTGTGCTATATGCAGCACCAAAACTAGAAAACAGAAGCGGGAGGTACAGAAAGCATGATGCTGTACCAAGATAAGACCAGAACACATCAAGGTCAAATTCCTACCCCCGCTTCCACCAAATAAGAAGCGGGGGTTTTTTATGAGGAGTCAAGCTGTGACGATCGCAATGCAAATTTTAGAGCAATCTGTGGTGGTATTTTCGCAAAATTACTTGCCGCTGTCTCGGGTTAACATCAAACGAGCAATTGTACTTTTAGTAACAAACAGGGCCGAGCCGCTCGACTTAACGACAGAACGCGGATGGCAAGTTCACTCACCCAGCTTAGTACTTTATGTACCAAGACACATTCGCCTGAAAATAACGAGTATTGAGCGGATGTGGAAAGTGCCGCCAGTGAATCGGCGAGAAGTTTTGCGCCGAGATCGTCACAGTTGCCAGTATTGCGGTAGCAATAAACATCTGACTCTGGATCATGTGATTCCCCGTTCGAGAGGTGGTCAACATTCTTGGGACAATGTCGTCGCAGCTTGCGAACGTTGCAACTCTTGTAAAAGCGATCGCACCCCTCAAGAGGCTGGGATGCAACTTCGTAACCACCCCAAAGCGCCACTCCACCCAACTATTTCTTTTGCAGAAAAGTTCTGGATAGATGTGCAAGCAAACCTGGAATAACAGGAGAGCATAAAGGAATGCTGAAATTAACATATACCGAAACTAGCTTTTATTTGGAGTACCTATCTCAATTGTTGGAGGAATGGGTCGCGCAGCGTGTTATTTTAGCATTGCGAGTCTGTCAAAATCTGCACGTTGAACCTAGTACCGCTTCCTTTTTGCTTCCTGTGGATTTACCAGGAGTAGAGGTACTTCATGATCAATTGAAACGTGATGATCGCGAAAATATTGCTTTGTCTGTCTGCGATCCTGAATATCTGGAAGTGACACTACAGGGTTCTTGGATATCAAGTAGTTCGGAGGATGCTATTGGTGTGTTTGTCACGGCTATGAGCGATCGGACTGAATTCTTCCTACACAAACTCTGGCAGGAAGCACAAAAAAGCGCCTCCATTGTTACCGAGTGAAAAATCGTCATGTAGGGGCGAACGGCAATACTGCTCGGATAAGAAAAGTTTCACGTTAATCGAAGATCCCCCCGCCTGC
>CAZZVG010000722.1:0-4209 GCA_964657295.1 Iningainema sp.
GGTGCGCTGCCCGTTGGACGTTCCTAGCTACTAACCACTAACATTTCTGAGTTGAATTGATGGTTGTCGTCGAAAATCCAGCTTTTGAAATCAGCGGCTTTACCTCTTTGTACGGAAATAATAACATACGAATATTCCTGCCAGGCATACAAGCGGTCAAATTCTGAGGGAATGTTTGAGTAATCGGGATGAGAGTGGTAAATTCCGATAATATTAAAGTGGCGATCGCGTGCTTTTCTTTGCGCTTGGAGCATGACTTGAGGTGCGATCGTATACCGATGCCTTTTACTATCTAAAGATGCGTCATGGTTCGTCTCTACATCATCTAGAAAATCTGTTGCTGTTTCCGCACTCCACGCATTGTCTGTTGGCATCACTTCTACCACAGTTTTGCTCTCCCCCACCAGATGACCAAACATTATACCGCAGCACTCCTCTGGGTAAGTTTTTTCAGCGTGGGCGCAGATTATTTGTAAATGTTCTTGACTGAGTTTAATCATTAATTTTAAATCAGGCACCGCTCCACGTCAACTAGGGATGATCGCGGAGTGTGGCATGTCCGGACAAAGGGCGATAGCTCTACAGATTTGTACTCGCATAAGATTTTGAGGTGGTTTTGAAGGGGCGATCAGTTTTTGGGGTGGGTAGTGCGAGTGTATTAATTATATTTATTCGTCGAAGAAAATCTCAATGTTTTTGGTTCGCCATGTAGCAATACCTGTGCCGAAGAAATCCTGATCCTCCGTCCAAATTGGACAGCCGAAAGCAAGGGCTAATGCAATGATTGACCGAACAAGGCTAGGACTTACGCATTGACAGGAAATACCAAACATGAGGTATAGGTTTGGGGCATTCAAACCTGATTTTTCGATGATATTTTAGCGATCGCCACCCATCTGAGGGTAATTGTCAAAAGCCTAAAACGACCAAATTCCGTTCATACACATGATGTCGTATTTGTACAGTGCGTAAGTCCTAAAAGAGGAAAAATTAATCGTCAACACCTATTAAGTAGCTATTATCAAGCACATTTATAGCTGCTTAGAACTATCAGAATAATCAATAAGAAGATAAACTAACAAAAGTTATTACGATTTAACTAGATAAAAATACTAATAAAGATAGATGATACTACTGTGCGTGCGGTGATAACCGCGCTACCACTCAGTTGCCACAATGCTCGAAGAAATGATGCTAGAGCCGCAGTCCAGTCAGCAATTCTCATCTTAAAGTTGGTCAAAGAAAGCGAACAGGCTGAAATACTGCTAGAGTGTGAGGCGTCATCGTAACCCATGTGGTTGGTAGCGCTTGCAGCGTCAAGGTCCTCACCAAGCATAAGACGGCGGGCCTCCTGGAGCCGCAGCTGCTTCTGGAACTGCAAGGGGCTCATTGCGGTGACAGACTTGAAGTGGTGGTGGAAGCCCGAGACGCTCATTCCAGGTTAAAGTAGTCCATAAAACTTAATACCTGCTGTTTGAGATCGGCTTGAGAGGAAAAACTGCCTCTTCGCAAGAGTTTGCGTGTGAGAATACTAAACCAAATTTCCATTTGATTGAGCCCTTCGGGTTCGCCAGTTGCTTCAAGTCGGGGAACCCGCCCAACGCACTGGCTCACCAAGAGCAGTGCTTTGGGGTAAAGTGAAAAACAACCTTGTGCTCCGGATTGGCTAAAAACTGGGCGCGGGTGCTCATCGATTGAAGGATGCCAGACTTGCCCTTAAGACCTAAGGTGTCAAGTGCGATGCCTTCAAGATCGGCAATCCATCGTACTAAGGATTCCGATTGATGGATATTCAAACAGTCCATAATCAAATGCCACTTGCTTGCAGTCGGGTCAGAGGGCGATGCTCTAGGTACGAACATAATATTACTTAATATTAAAAACCAATCAAATCAACCACTGCATTCACCAAAGAATCATCTTGAAAACTAGCTTTTGTTAAATAATAATTAGCCCCAGCAGCCAGACCTTGAATGCGGTCTTCTTCACGGTCTTTATAAGAGACTATAATGATGGGCATGGAATTCAATTTTGAATCGCTCTTAATCTTGGTAACTAACTCGATCCCATTCATTCGAGGCATATCAATATCGCTCACGACTAAGTCATAGTGATTGGCGCTGACTGCGTGCCAACCTTCCATCCCATCCACAGCAACATCTACCTGGTATCCTTTATTTTCCAGTAACTTCCGCTCCATTTCGCGCACGGTAATCGAGTCATCAACGACAAGAATGCTCTTGCGGGGATCGATCACAGCATTCTCCACTTCTCTGCTAAAATCAGCTAATGGACGGCTATTTAGCAGATTGTCAATTGATCGCACCAGATCCGAAACATCGACGATCAAAATCGGCGAACCATCACCCATAAGCGCAGCAGCACTGATGTCCTGAACTTTACCCATCCTAGTATCTAAAGGTCTGACCACCAGATCGCGTTCACCCAAAAATTGATCCACCACCAAGCCGTAATAATCTGATTGATCCCCAATCACCACAACAGACAATGGATCAGAAGCAAATCGTGGTTCCTTCAACTCCAACACCTGATGGGCAGCAACCAAACCGATATTTTTCCGATCCATTGTAAAGTATGGTCGATTCTCTATTGAGAAAATTTCATTTTTATCTACTGTCACAATTTGGTCAATACGTGATAGAGGAAAAGCATAAGGTTCACCGGATATTTCTACCAACAGGGTGCGAACAACGGACAGCGTTAGGGGTAACTGAAAGTGAAAAGTGGTGCCTTTCCCTGGCTGAGAGATTGCTCGTACTGTGCCACCGACTTCCTGAGCCATGCTTTTAGCAATGTCTAAACCGACACCGCGACCGGAAATTTCCGTGACTTGCTTTGCTGTTGAAAATCCGGGCAAAAACAGAAATTCCATCAGTTCGCTATCGTTGAGTTGCTCCGCGATTTCGGGTGTTGTCAGGTTTTTGCTAATCACTTTTTGCCGTAGCCACTCTGGGTTGATTCCCCTACCATCGTCAGTGATGGTAATTGATAGCATCCCACCTCGGTGGACAGCTTCCAATTTCACAGTCCCTTCTACTGGTTTTCCTGCCGTCAACCGTTCTTCGGGTTTTTCAAGTCCATGATCTACGGAATTACGGAGAATATGGGTGAGAGGGGCTTCTAGTTTCTTTAAAATATCTCGATCAACTGGGGTAGATTTGCCAAGAATGTCTAATTTCACCTGCTTACCCAGCGTTCTTGCCAAATCGCGAATCATGCGCGGGAACCCCTGCACTCCATCTGTGAATGGACGCATATTTGAGGTAATCACTTCTCGATACAGTCTGTCGGAAAGACTGGCGGTACGACGGGCAAATAATTCGAGTTCGTTGAGGCGATCGCCCAAAATTTCCCGACATTCGCGATCCTTTTGTCGAGCTGCTGCCAAATATGTCTGTGTATCTTGACTCACCTCGGAGGAGAGAGTATTCTGCAAATTTTCCAGAATCTTCGTCAACTCCAGTTGCCGCTTCTTAACGAGTGTGAGGGAATCTGCAAACGGCTGTAACCAGTTCGCCTCAATTAGAGATTCCCCAGCCAAACCCATAATCCGGTTTAGGTTGTCAGCACTAACTCGCACAACCCTCTCTGTGGCAGCTAGCTGTGCTGTAGACTGGTTCGCAGGCTGCAGATTACTGGATGTTGTCTTGACTATCTCTTTGGCAGTGGTTGTCTCTGGTTGAGGCTGTGTTACCTCTGTCGTGACGCTTTTCTGCTGTACGACAACGCCTGCTTCGGGCGATCGCAAGCCTTGTGCCTCGACCGTATTGACTGGTGCCGCTCCTGGTGTTAGTATAGCAGCGATTTCGTTTCTGGTCGCGACAATTTGCTGATGGCGAGCCGACAGCCAGGGGTTTAACTGTTCTGGCTCGACTTGGCTGATACTGAGTAATAAATCCACTCCATTTAACAGTATATCTACTTCCTTTGCTCCTAGAGTCACGGCTTGTTTTTGTGCGGCTACAAAGCAGTCTTCCATAACATGAGCTAGCCCCACTGCCGCATCAATCGCCACAATTCGGGCGGCTCCTTTAACTGAATGGGCAGCCCGCATCAAAGACTCCAATGCCTGAGATGACTGAGGCTGGCTTTCAAGAGATAACAGTCCCTCATTTAAGATAGCCGCCTGAGCCTCCACTTCTAGGCGGAATAACTCTAGCATCGAGGTGTCGCCGATGGGGGAGGGGG
>CAZZVG010000723.1:0-4204 GCA_964657295.1 Iningainema sp.
ACCGCCTAGAACGCTCCTCAACTATGGTGGCTTTAGGGGGAGGTGTCATTGGTGATATGACAGGTTTTGCCGCCGCGACTTGGCTGCGTGGGATCAATGTTGTGCAAGTCCCAACGACCCTTTTGGCGATGGTAGATTCGGCAATTGGCGGTAAAACAGGTGTAAATCATCCTCAAGGTAAAAACTTAATTGGGGCATTCCATCAACCGCGACTAGTGTTAATCGATCCATTAGTGTTGAAAACACTTCCCATGCGGGAGTTTCGGGCAGGAATGGCAGAGGTGATTAAGTATGGCATTATCTGGGATGCTCAGTTGTTTGCTCAAATGGAAGAGAGCAAACGCTTGGATCAACTCCGTTACTTAAAACCCGAATTGCTTGACACCATATTAACGCACTCTTGTCAAGCAAAAGCTGATGTTGTTAGTAAAGATGAAAAAGAAGGCGGATTGCGAGCAATTCTCAACTACGGACATACTATCGGTCATGCAGTGGAAAGCTTGACGGGTTATCGAGTTGTGAATCACGGCGAAGCTGTGGCTATTGGGATGGTAGCAGCAGGGCAAATTGCAGTGGCATTGGGAATGTGGCAAAAAGCCGACACAGAACGTCAACACGCCCTCATTCAAAAAACGGGTTTACCAACTCAGCTACCAACTGGGGTGGATATTGAAGCGATCATTGAGGCATTGCAAACCGATAAAAAAGTGATGGAAGGCAAAGTTAGATTTATATTACCGACGCAACTGGGTGCAGTCACTATAACTGATCAAGTCCCATCAGACACCATTCGACAGGTGTTACAGGAAATGCATGGATAGAACTTCTGGCTGAGTGCTGAAATTCTTCCGGGTATAGAGGTAGTCCTATCGGATATAGATATTGTAGATGCACCCTAATTACTGCCCTCAGTCTGTGGCTGGGGGCTTTTTTATTGGCTTGTTATGAAAACAAGATCCCCGACTTCTTAAAGAAGTCGGGGATCTGTGTCGTAATAGCTACAAAGCTTTGTGAATTTTGACTGTCCTTAACTCATAAAAGCACGATCGCAGGAAGTATAATATGGAGTTACATTACTCCATGTTTGTACCACCCTGACTAACTTCATAAAGGAACCAAATACGCCTTTCTGTTTGATCGAGAATTTCCTCTAAGATGTTAGCAGTTGGCTTATCGCGGTTGTCGTCACAGACTTCAATGGCATTTCGCTGCTGTGTAGCTATATGACGATTGTCAGCGATCAGATTTTGAATCATCTGCTCTGGCAGGACGAATTCATCATTATCGTCTTCAATAGTTTGTAGCTGGCTAATATGGGTAATACTGCGGATAGTTGTACCGCCCACTCGACGCAGACGCTCTGCTAATACGTCAATTGATTCAAAGATCGCATCGGCTTGCTCGTCAAATAACAGATGGTAGTCACGAAAATGTGAGCTAGCTAAATGCCAGTGGTAATTTTTCGTTTTGACGTAGAGTGCAAAGGCATCAGCAATTAATGGATTTACAGCCTCGACAACTGCCTGTACTTCATCTGGCTTTAAATCTGTAGGTGTTGCCAGTTGCTTGGGTGCAGGAAAGGACTTGATCCTACCATTCGTGCTAGACTTTTCAGCACCCGCAGACTTTGTATAAATTGGGTTAGTAATATCGGTGGCCATAATCTGCCTCTCTTTCTACGAACAATATCTTTTGTGCATATTCCTAATGATTCTAGCGAAGAGTTTTACATATCTTAATCCTTCTTTAGCTAGAGAAAAGAAGTCGTTGCCGAGATCTTTGAGTTGTGTCGCCTCTAAGAGCGAATGTCTTGATAGAATTGCTTTAAGTAAGTTGAGGGAACGCCAATTCCCCAGAGAAATCCGATATAAAGGTAAATAGCGGTTGCTTTCCAGCTACCCCAACGCACCACGCGGCGATCCGAGCTTTGAACAATCCGATTCACTTGGCAAATACGTCCTTTTTTCAGCAATCTGAGGCATAAATCGCCATCCTCCATGATTAGGAGCGTCTCATCAAAGCCCCCGCAATCCCAAAACTCAGTTCGACGACAGAACATCACTTGATCGCCAAATAATAAGCGCAACCCCTTAAAAAATAAGTGCGGTTTGAACAGCAGTGGAGCATAGTAGGTTTTCAGAAAATTATGCAGGGAAATGCCCCAGCGAGTGGTTAGCTCTCCTACCATCAAAGAAATAAATCCACCGCAAGCAACAGTTGTATCTGTCAAGGTGTGCTGGATCACGGCGATCGCATCATCTGGCACCCAAGTATCTGCATGGAGAAAGCAAATAATGTCCCCAGTAGCGGCTGATGCACCATAATTCATCTGAACAGCTCGTCCACGCCTCGTGCAGGAGAGAACTTGCACTTCTACGAATGACTGAATGCGCTTGGCGATCACCACTGTCTCATCTTCGCTCCCACCATCCACCACTAAAATTTCTTTTGCTGGCGGATCTAGTAAAGATAGTTGGCGTAAGGTACGTTCCAAACTAGTTGCTTCATTTAAAGTTGGAATGATAATCGAAACTTGAGACATTTATGAGGTTAATTTTGACTGTTCCCAAGCATCGTAGCGTTTAAATGCTTTGACGCTCCCCATTGGAACCCCTGGCATGTTAATTTTGAATTCTGGGTGCTTGTGAGGTAGCGGTACTACCTAGATGAATCATACCCTTCAAAGTACTTTTCAATTCTCAGGAACTTTTTGAGAATATAGCTGTTCGTCGTAGAATTTTATGCAGATAGCTAAAAGGGACTGGTACAAACAAGATTAGACGATTTTACAAAAGGTTACAAAAAAAATAAATGGAAAAAATGACGGAAACACGTTGATTTATAACACTTTCAGATTAAGAGTCAGCATTTATAATGTCAAACCCCCTGCATAAGTTCGATGATCTGAAACGTAATAAAGGTGAAATAACAGAGATGTCAAGATGGACATCATCGAATTAGGTGCAACTGCCTGTAAAAAAGTTGAGTGGGATAAAAGGGGGTTGTGATGCAAGTTTTAAAACTGGGTTTCGAGGAACGCAATCTCACCATGACTTCAGAGGCGGAAAAACTGGCGCAACATTGGCGATCGCGGCTAATGATTGAGCGTTCAGAACAAAGCGAAGCTTCCCGAGAAAGTATTATCTGTTGGTTGATAGGAGACAATTCAACAGAGTTTGAGATACTTAACCTCTATGAACAGAAGATCGCCAAGCAAGCGATGGAGTATCGTTATCGGATTTTAGCACAACGTTATTTGGGACAAAGCAAAGAACGTGCGTATCGTAACCTGTTAACTCGCTTAGGAAGTTTAGTTGCTTTACGTAACAAAATCCAAACTTGGATCTCCCTCAGTCGCGATCGCCAACGCAGCGTGTTGGATGTCTTACAAGAAGTCTTGCAAGAATTACTGCAAAGCGATACTTATATCCAGAAGCAAATGGCTTGTATTTCCAAGTTGACAACTGATCGGCGGTTGCAAAATTCGCTCCTGTTTGCCAGTATAGAAGAGTATTGTTTACGACCAGTACGGAATCAACCGATACTAGTTTATCGCTTTGTGAACTATCTGCGTCGGACTCAGCGTGGTGGTTTAACACAAGTGCCAAGCAGCGACAATATTCGACTAGTCTCTGAAGAAGTTCTGACAGAAGACAATGACAATCCAGTAAATTTGCTGGATGCAAGAGCGATCGCAGAACATGTTGAAGCGCAAGAGCTAGAAAACCAACAGGCACTACGTCAGTCCGTCAAGCAGGAGTTTGAAAATTATTTGTCAGATCACATTGGATTGGAGGCTGTAGAGTGGTTGCGGCTTTATCTACAAGGTAAGACTCAGGATGAGATCGCCAAAAAATTAAAGAAGCCGATTAATGAAGTTTACCGATTGCGAGAAAAAATTAGCTACCATGCAGTGCGTGTTTTTGCTTTCAAAGGTAACCCAGAACTAGTGGATAGTTGGCTGTCAATTTCCTTAACTGAACATAACTTTGGACTTACACAAAACCAATTTAGCTTATTATTAGAACAACTGACTCCGATGCAGCGACAGATCTTAGAGTTGCGAAAAGCTTGCGTTCCCACAGAAGCAATTGCTCCACAGTTAAAGCTTAAAACTCATCAAGTGATGGGTGAGTGGACTAAAGTGTGTCTCTTAGCCCAATCTTTAAGAACTCAGCAGTGAGTCCAGCGCTGCAGGAGGGTT
>CAZZVG010000724.1:0-4200 GCA_964657295.1 Iningainema sp.
AGGAGATCGGCGATCGCCCATTTTTGGACTCATCCCACAAAATCGCATTGCTCCCGTATCTAGGATTGCTCGGTAGAAATCGCGCGTTCTCACTGCCCATTTCTGCTCTAGCTTGAACTGCTCCCGCTTGTTTGCTCGTCGCAATCCCTCATCGATCTCCCTTACCTCTTCATCAAGTCGTAGCTGAGAGGTATTTCTGGGATTCGCTGCCAGAAGCAAAATTGTTTTGACATGCGCGTTATTACTCATCTGGTAGCTTGAAGGGTAATGTCTTTAATATAGAAGAATTTATTAAGCCCTTGGAGTTAGGGCGTGTCATCAATTAGGTAAACTAGAGTCAGTGATGCTTGGGATGAAGCAAATAGAGAAATAATGACTCGACGTTATGCCCGGAGAGATGACCAGTGGGAGAGGATAAAAGACTTACTGCCCGGAACACAAGGGTATGTCGGGGTGACAGCCTATTATAATCGGTTGTTTGTGGAAGCAGTGCTGTACCGCTATCGGGCAGGGATACCCTGGAGAGATATACCTGAGCGCTTTGGGGATTTTCGAGTGATTCACACTCGCTTTACTCGGTGGTCAAAGACTGGGGTATGGCAGAGGATGTTTCAGCAGTTGACAGACGATGCTGACAAGCGTTTATGCACAGGACTTACGCAACTGGCACAATGCGATCGCTAAACAGACGCTCCATAATCTGCTCTATTCGCTCATTGCTGCGTGCTGAAGTTATTCGTTAGTTGGTGTTAAGCACTGAAGTCTATTTTTGATCTTACCAACAATGGGTCATAAGTTGGCATTATACAAAATTGAAGTGGAACGCTTAATTCCATCTTCTGTCAACCGTACATTTGCAGTTTATCGTGTAGCTCTAATTTTTCTTCAATGGCTAAAAAGTAGACATAGCAGTAGTTTTCAGACCATCAAGCATGATTTTACTTCGCTATAGGCTTAATGCCAATACCACTGTCCTCCGCTAACTAACTTAAGCAGCGGCAACCAATTCGCCCTTAGCCTCGTGTTCAAATTTACAACCTAACTAGGGGCTTTTTTCGTTTGTGATCGCACTGGATAGCGACTCAGCAATTACCTATTATTCTCATACCACACAAGCGAATAATAGCTAATTGCTCTGACTGCCAAGCGCCTAAGTTGGTTCAGGCTTAAAATCCTTAGTCTCTAGAATTTTGCCAACAGAACTAATGTTTTTTGGTTGCACTCCCACTTTAGGGTGTTGGGGTTGAATCTTCACATTCGCCCAATAATCACGATCCTCTTCCTTGGCAGTGTTAGTGTACGCCTGCGGGTTTTGACATCCACCTTTTTCATCTATAGGCGGTGGTGGAGTCGTTGTTTTTTCGGGGGCAAGGGCAAGCAGTGACGGTATAGAGGGTTGGCTCAGCAGGTGTAATGCCAGTTCATCGCTAACCCTAGAGTATTCAAAAGCTGGCTCTACTGGCTCAGACACAATAGCTGGAAATTTGGCAAGGATTTGTCCCTGCTCAGACTCAGGGATTTGAATACCACTATCAACCCTTAGCCCTACATTAACGATATATCGTTTACTTTTATCGACATACGCCACCCAGTGTATCTCTAATTTGTAGTGGTTCTCAGGCTTAGCGTAATGAGTCGCCACACGTGCCGCTACATCCTCATCAGCCATTTGCCCAAAGGATTTAGAGTTTGTTGTGTCCCCTGTTCTCCACTGTTTTACCTGATCCATTACAAAGTCTTTATTCAAATAGCCGCCCTCTGTTAGCCACTCACCGTCTGGATATCTCATTTTGGGTGATTGTCTAGGGGGGCGTACCTGACCCATGCCAGTGCCTCTCTTAACCCGCTCATATTTAACAATTTTTTCAGTGGGCAGGGGCGCGGCGGAACATTGATCCACTTCAGGAATTAGAGCGTGTTCCAAAACCTCCTTCTGAACTTTTTCTACTTGCCCACAACTTTCGCATATTTCTTTTTCAAACCCCTTGACATCTGTTCCACTGTCATGTACCTCCTCGTCATTTAATTCTTGTTGTTCAAAAGTAAATTCCAAATTCTCACTCTCCTCTTTAGAGAGTTTGGTAGATGTTGGGAATTCTTTGTATATAGATGAATCTTCAGATTTGGAGATTGCAGTATTTAAATTTGAAGATTGCAATGTGCAATTTTGAAGATTGGCTCTGGGAGCGCGTTTGCGGGATTGGGTAGGAGGAGAGTCATTCCCTCGTGCGGGTTTGGGGGATTTAGCTGCAGCGGACTGATTCTCCTCCGCTTTTTTTTCAAATAACAAGTCAACCCCTGTATCTATATAGATACGTTGGTAATTCAGTCTGTAGAACTTAGTTTGGTTATCGTCTTGGAATCCTGACGGGTTCTTACCCACAAACCCGATACCTTTTTTCAGTTCTGAAAATTTTGCTGTCTCTACCCAACCTATTGTTTCCAAGTGCCTGACTATCCGCCCTATCTGACCGACACTTATCCAGGAGAATTGTTCTACCCAGTTTAAGTATCCGTTATATATCCATTTTTTACCGTCTTTCGTTAAGTACCCAGAATACTCATTCTTTAACCAATAGTGGATACGATGCAGTATTACGGCTGGGTCTGAGCCACCTAAAAATACTGCTATTGCTGTATTAAAAATACAGAACAAGTTGTTTTGGGCTTCTACTGGATTTCTGCTAGTTTGAGGGTCGCGGGTTGAAACTACACTCATGCTACACCTCCGACCAAAGCTAAGCTAGAAAGCTTTAACAGAGGGAATGAGTTGCTATTTTCGGGCTTTTCTGAGAAAATAATGTCAGAGAAATGGAAATCCGTGTCGCTAAACGCGACAAATTGTTTGATCATAATAGTTAGCGGGTGTCAACCCGCAGTGATTATTTATTGATTGCCGTTAGGACGCAGCTGTCAACTGCAATCCCCTAGCGGCATTTTTTGCATGAATTAAGTTCTTGTGAATACTTAGGCTAAATTTAACCCCTTCTTTTTGTTCATACAGGCTATTTTATTGCTTCAAAATTATTCATGTTGTGAAGTGTACCAGCTTTCATATCACTGATGCGAAATGATTTTCAAAATTTAGTGTCAGTGTTCCCAGGATGGGTAAAAGTGGTACACAAGTGCATTACTCATTTTTTAGCTTGTCCTTTTTCCTCATCTTCTGTACGGCACTGCTGTACAAGTTGGTAAAGTTCATACAATTTTTCAGGATCACTATCAAGGATTTGCCCCACTAGGATGAAACTTACGCCCTTATAATCACGCTCACCTAACAGCAAAGCAATAAATTTCTTAATTAAGTCGAAATCCTCAGCACTGATAGAACCACCAGAACGTGTTTGCTTGTTTTTTATTGCTTCTTCGGTCAGTGCCTCTACTAAGTTGCTGAGCGTTCTATGTTCTTCTTTTGCCCATTGCTCTAATTGTTCCTTTGAATCACTAGAAAGTGCAAAGTTTATCCGTGGGCGTATGTGTTTCCCTTGGGGCATTAAGTTGCATTACCATCCACTGTTATCAGTTCTATGGTGGCATCAATATGCTATTTAGTCATTCATAAAGTTTTATTAAGCGTTGATTGCACTCCTTGACACTAAATTGCACTCTAATCTAATATAGCAGTATCGACTAAAAACAAACACAATTTTCATTGACTCCCAAGTCGATCCACTCAAAGACCCTGGGTTGCTGGTGGCATCCATGCATATTTGCATTATTTTCAGTGCAGGTATACAAATCACTGTCGTAACTGCACACTTGAAATGAAGACTCAGTAAATACTCACAGTTTCCGAGTTTACCGGAAGAATTCAACAAAATTTCACATTTATATAGGGGTTGCGCGGCGCTGCAAATTGCAGTTTTTTTTCTGTACTAGTCAGTTGCAGGGGGTTTGCAATTTCGCAGTCGCCGCAGTCCTGATTCTTACGTTGATCTGCAAAAACGTAGTTCCATCCGTTCCAGCCTAAGTAAAAGGCGGTTACGGCTAATTTTTCTACACACTTACAGACGGGTAACAGTATATGTCACTGACGATGCTGATTTTTGAATTGGAAACAGGAGCAGAAGGGAATGCCTAGAAAAAAGCCTGAAGACATTCAAGACACTTTAACCAGTTCTGGCGAAACTGTTGAACTACCTGTAAACTCACATCTTGCACCAAGGTCAGAAACCCGTACAAGTGCAAATATAATCGCCT
>CAZZVG010000725.1:0-1340 GCA_964657295.1 Iningainema sp.
GGTCAGAGAGTTGATTTTGTAGTTCAGAAATTTTGTGATCTATCCCTAGTGTTGCGACTGTTGTTGGATTAGGTCGGACAGATTCCGGTACGCCTAAAGACTGCCACAAAGCTTCTTTACAAAGGTCGCTAAAAGTTTTGTCAGGATCTTTGTCTAAATAGCTTTCTACAAGCGCCAACAAACTTTCATCAGCAACACCAGGGTTGAACGCAACGGATTTAACTACCTTTTTTGACCATTGGAACATTAGTTTTAGACCCTATTGGAGCGGACAGAGGACAACTGTGCCTCTCCATAAATATACTGCCCCAAAGCGTTAGCCTGCCTAGATGGAGCAGCTAAATGTGGATTGATTTTTGCCTCTCTCAACAAACGTTGAACATCCTCCCAGAAGAACTCTCCCCCCCCTCCAGTGAGAACGACATCCGTGACACGTTCTGGTAGCCATGCCAGTACTCGGCTACAGATTTCTCGAGAGAACATTTCTGTCAGGTTGGGGAGAAAATCATCTAGATTTGTCGGCTTGCTGGCACCTCTAGGACGGTAAAAGCGATCGCCTTTGAGTCTGTTCACAGTGGCAATCAGAGTTAGAGATTGGCTATCAGCTCCCTGTATTTCAGCAGCAACGAGTTCATAGAACTTGCTCATGCCAAAGTCTTCACTCTTAGAAGCCCCGCGAGCGAAGCGGAAGTTGTCAACCATCAAACAATCAGTGGTTTGGTGTCCGATATCAACTATTGCCACCGAAACTTTCGTAAAATCAGGCATACCTGCGGCTTTTTTTGGTTGACCTTCACACCAGAGTAAGCTGCCATAGCCTTCTGGCATGACCCAAACTTTGCTGATGTTTATAGATACGGCTTCCCCACGAAAGTTCATGAGATGAGGCCCGCTCAATTGAGCGGTTAGTTGTGCTTTTTCCTTTTCAAACTGCTCTTGTGAAAGATAAGGTAAACCCAGTACAACGGAGATTTCGTCTTTAAGCTTAAAGTAGCCAGCACAAGCGAGGACCTTGATCAGAGCATCCTCTACTTTAGATTTGCCCACTCCCAAGTTAGCTCCAAAATCTGCTGCCAACTGACCCACAGCATATCCACTGCCTTGATATTCTAGCCACAGATCCATCAGTGGATCTGTTGCGCGGGCTTCAAAAACACCACCCCGGACTTGCTCCATCGACATTTGCTTGACATTGGAAGAGACAAACATGACGTTATTTGGCTCTCGGCTGACACAAGTCTTTGTAGAAGTTCTACCTAAATCGACACTGAGGATCTTTTTTCCCGAACCCATGCCACTGGGCTGAGTCGGGATAGTATTTACCGGGGTAGATGCCGATA
>CAZZVG010000725.1:1350-4195 GCA_964657295.1 Iningainema sp.
AGCAGCGGCATTCATTGGGCTAGCGGCGGAAGGTTGGTCTGTCATGAACGCTCCTGGTAATTACTAAGCTTTAACAAACTATCATGCTCATCTTACAAAAATGCTGGTATAAGAAATCTTTGGTAAAGTCACCGTTAGATATAAATTTCCGAAAAATTTCCCACTCATAAATTAGCAGCAGTTTTTCTATATCCCGGTCGCTCGGCTTGAGAATTTAGAAGGCTTCTGTAAAACTGGTTGATATCGTGCGCTCGCAAGCCCGCAAATTCATTTGGCGAGCAAAAGAACTTGCTTGGGTATTTTTTCCTCCGTATTTATCTATGGGAGATCGCTTTGTGTTCTTCTCGGTAATCTTTTTGAGCTAGAGCTAAGCCCTAGTGGGCTGCTCCTGAAGTATGTTAGCAAACATACCCAAGACAACGCTACCTAATTACTAAAGTTGCTAATTAGGCATAGGGGATGGGTAGTAATTGGGACTTGGAAATAAATTTTTCCTTCCTCACCTATTACCCATCACCAGCCCTAACTAGCAACTTACTTTATTTTGCATTCAGAATTTAATAAATCCTGATTTTTTAATTCTTTAAGCTTGACTTTTACTATCTACTCACTTACAACACCACCAAAAATCTTTATATGGTTGGTGTTAATGATTGCACTCTCGGTTCGGACTGCCAGTCTAATGGGTTCCAAACCCTTTCTTCCAAAGCCATCTGCTCAATTAAACTGGCTAATCGTAGAGCTTTAAGCGCTTGTTCTCCACCCACTGAAGGCTGATTGCCACAGCGCACGCAGTTGACAAAATGTTCCAGTTCTGCACCTAACTTGTCAGTGTTGCCGGTATAGACTTTTTCAATAACACCATCTTGTTTGTAAAACACTTGCCGATAATCAGCCATAGAGTTGGCAGTCGTGTGTCGGTGAATTAAAATCTCATTCTTGATAAAATCTGCCTCAGTATATGAGTCTTTACAATGAGCAACAATACTGCGGATTTTCCGATGTGTGACTTTGCTAGCTGTTAAGGTGGCGACAATACCGTTAGCAAACCCTAATGTAGCAGTTACGTAGTCTAAATAACCGGAGTCCAAAGTACGATTACCGCTCGCTGTCAACTTCACGACTGGTGCTGCGGCTAATTCTAAAAGAAGATCGATGTCGTGAATCATCAGATCCAAGACAACTGAGACATCGTTAGCTCGATCTGAGTAAGGACTCATGCGGTGAGCTTCTAATGCCAGCACTTCTTCGGTTTTCAATACTTTGCTCAGTTCCTGAAATGCCGGACTAAACCGCTCAATGTGACCTACTTGTAAAATACACTGAGTTTCAGCAGCAGCATTTACTAGCGATTCAGCTTCAGAAAGACTTGCCGCGATTGGCTTTTCAATTAAAACATGAATTCCTGCTAAAAGACAGCTAATTCCTACGGCATAATGCATACGGGTAGGAACTGCAATGCAAACAGCCTCTACATGAGGTAGTAAATCGCAGTAATCTGCAAAAAAACGTGTTTTGTATTTGCTGGCGGTATCTAAACCTCGCTCGACATTAATATCTGCTACACCAACCAGTTCAACGTCTTTCATCGAACTCAGTATACGAGCGTGATGTTGTCCCATATTCCCCACGCCAATCACGCCTATGCGGATCGGTCGCAGTTGATGGCGATGTCCGTATCCATTCTGTTCTCCTGCTGACATACTGCTATCTTGCACTCTTATTCTCTCCTCAACCACCACACTTAGAGACGTACTCATCATTAACTTTGTTACTGAAAAGCCAATGATTAATCGCCTAAAACCATCCAGATGGTAACATAGAGGTTCTATTTATGAAGAATTTCAAAGTTTGTTGTGAGTTCCCGTCATCTAGCTTTGTTTTATCTAGTCTGAGGGTAATAGGTAATAGGCAATCAAGTCATGGGAAAAAAATTATTCACAAACCCTGATAGATCGAAGTCTTTTCTCATAATTACTTATGACTATGCACTATACATGTCGCTTATAGTACAGCACAGTCGAATTAACCAGATAGTTAGAAATCTGATCAAACCTCATCTCCGCAAATATATTTCTCTTCTAACTCCTTTACAGACTTCGCCTCATGCCTCTCTATAACTCCTGTATTTTTTTACTAGTAACTTAGATTAACTCAAAATGAAGGCTGTTATTTTATTGTCTGGAGGGTTGGACTCTTCAACCGTTCTGTACCAAGCTCTTGCTGATGGATGTGAGTGTCACGCCCTATCCTTTGATTACCAGCAACGACACTTGAAAGAGTTAGAATCGGCTAGGGCGATCGCATCCTCTGCTGGTGTTGTCAATCAAGTCGTCCAGTTTGACTTACGCTCGTGGGGTGGTTCGGCACTTACGGACGACACGATTCATTTACCCCAAGAACGCTCTTTGGAACAAATGTCTCAAAATATACCAGTTACTTATGTTCCTGCCCGCAATACGATCTTTTTAAGTTTTGCCCTTGCCTACGCGGAAACCATCACGGCGGAACGTGTTTATATCGGTGTCAATGCTTTGGATTACTCTGGATATCCTGACTGTCGCCCCGATTATATCCAGGCAATGCAAGAAGTTTTCCGCTTGGGAACAAAACTCGGTCGTGAAGGAACTGCGATCGCAATTGTCGCGCCACTCATCCATCTGAAAAAAACCGAAATCATCCAACTCGGCAACCAACTAGGAGTCCCTTGGGAACTAACTTGGTCTTGCTACACTGGTGGAGATGTCGCTTGTGGTGTTTGTGATGCCTGTCGCTTGCGTCTTGCTGCTTTTGCCGAATTAGGACTAGTCGATCCGATCCCCTATAGCGTAACTTAAAGGTTAAT
>CAZZVG010000726.1:0-4194 GCA_964657295.1 Iningainema sp.
GATCCCCGACTTCTTGAAGAAGTCGGGGATCTCGTTTTTCTAACTAAATCAAAAAAGCGATCGCAACTTATTCTCTTGTGCGATCGCTTTTTTTTAATCGAATTTAAAAAATTGTTCAAAAAACTCTAATCAAGTTTTTGGGACAACTACCAAGCTACTTGTATCTAACTTGTAAAGACTTGTAACTTCCTCTTCGCCTTAATCAATATTTTTCTTTACTTCATCTTTGACATCTTCTACGGTGTTACGTGCCTGACTTTCAGCTTGCTTAGCTTTCCCTTCTAGTTGATCTTTAGGATCACCAGTGATATTACCCAATATTTCTTGGGCTTTGCCTTCAACGTTTTTTGCTACAGCTTTTGCTTTATCTTCGATACTCATTTTGATCGTCCTTATTTACTATTTACAAAACAACTTTTACTCAATTGGCTGGATACTAAGTTTTTTTGTTACTATGCATACACTTTAAACGAATTGATTATTGTTGACTTCCATCAAAGGATATATTCAGCTTATCTACCGCACGAGTGATAGGGTAACACCTCAGCTGACAAATATTGGCAGAGAACGGCCCTGCCCCATTTTTTTGGGGTCAAATTGGAACCCTAAAAGGCTTTAGGCAGAGGTTTTCAGCTAGGTGTCCTGATAAATTTTTTCCCCCTTCTGCCTATATTATTAGTTTTACTTATAGAAAATTTTCCAGATATCCAGCCCCACTTGTTATTCATGAGGGAAATTTGGGAATACTCCCTGATAAGGGAATGCAGTCGTGGCTGCCTCGAAAGAGCAACAGACATCAGAATTCCATAAATAACCAAACGTTTTAAAACAACTTAAAACGAGAGTGTATAGATGAATCCTTCTGTCCTATCTGCTATCTCTTGACTATTAACTTTCTGATCCGTCGTTTAACTTTATTGTCACGTACAAAATGGCTTCGGTTTCGATTGTTCCAAATTCTCTCAATTTTCCGGGTAACAGCCGCTCTCGGTTGAAGGAAAGAACACTGTTATTTCGGTACCTGGCAGAAATCAATTTAATTTTTGGTGCTTGGTATTTGCAATGGCGCATCACTCATTCCATCAACTTTGATGCGCTCTGGATCTCTATTCCATTACTGCTGGCAGAAATTTACAGCTATTTTGGCGGAGTCATGTTTGTGATTGGGCTGTGGCGTCCACTGGTTCGACAAATCAAATCTCTCGACCAAATGACGCCACCTATCCCCAGATCGGATTGGCCAAGTGTAGATATATTTATCACGTGCTATAACGAGCCGCCAGAAATTGTGGAACAAACGTCTAAGGCAGCTTTAGCAATGGATTATCCTCCAGCAAAACTCCACATTTACGTGCTGGATGATGGGAATTCACAGGAGCTGCGAGCTATGGCGCAAAGACTTTGTATAGAGGATTTGCGTTCACCACTACTACAGCAGGAAGTGGAACGGATTGATGCGGAACGCTCTTGTTTAGTGAAGCGTCTTGAGCAACTGGAAAAACTGACATTTAATATTGAAGCAGCTGAACAATGGCTGCAATCGTCTTCCTCAATAGAATATAATCTTGACTCAATGACTCTGGAATATTTAGAGAGTCTGCGACAGTTTATTCTGTGGTTAAATCCCGACGAGCGACAAAAGAGCGATTCTCAGGCGCTGCGCTTTCGCTTGATTAGCGAAAGCGAAGTGTTAGAATCAGCGATTCACGAAAAAGATTTAGAACTCATCGATTTGGCTCGATTCCGCTACATTGCTCGTCCTAAACCGGCTGGCGTACCCCATCATGCCAAAGCAGGCAACCTCAATTACGCAATTTTTTCTGGAGAAACCTCCGGAGACTTTATTCTGACACTGGATGCTGATCACATTCCCAAACCACAATTTTTGAAACGAGTCTTGCCGTATTTCTATAACTACAATCTTTACACCGGGCAATACAACCAAAATCAAATTGCTTTTGTACAGACTCGCCAGGATTTTTACAACCTTCCGCCAGGCGATCCTTTCGGACATCAAGCCAATTTATTTTATGGTCCTCTCCAACAAGGTAAAGATGGCATGAATTCGGCTTTTTATACAGGAACAAATGCGGTATTGAGGCGTGAGGCACTGATTAGCGTTGGACTGCAATACTTTTCTGATGAGTTTGCTAAAGATGAAAAACGTTTGGATGAGTTTGAATTAGTTGGTGGTGTATCGAGCAACAGTATTACAGAAGATATGAATACAGCCATGCGGATGCACGCGGCTGGATGGAAATCTATTTATCACAATGAACTGTTGGCTCAAGGTTTAGCACCAGATGATCTTTTATCTACTCTTAAACAGCGCTTACGCTGGGCACAAGGTACTATCCAAGTGCTGCTCCGAGAAAATCCCTTAAAAAAACCAGGGCTGACATTTTGGCAACGGTTGCACTATTTTAAGACAATGTATAGCTATTTTTCTGGTTATGCGACTTTCGTCTTCATCTGTTGCCCGATCATCTATTTTTTCACAGGAGTCATTCCAGTTAAATCATACGGTTATGATTTTGCCATCCACTTTTTCCCAGCTTTTATTGTTAACCGCCTGACTTTCCTCGCTGTGACTTGGGGTATTCCTGCGAGAGAAGTTTGGCGTTCCGAACAATACGCCATATCGTTATTTCCTTTGTTAATACAAGCTGTCTGGAGTGTATTTTCTGGACAACAAATAAAATTTCAAGTCACACCCAAGCAGCGCCAGTCTGGAATGTATCTTCATATGATTTGGCCGCAATTGCTGATTTTTGGTCTGACTATCCTGGGAATGCTGTGGAGCCTTTTGCTCTTGGCGATTGGGAAGCTAGATTATCCTTGGGTTCACTTAATGAATGCTGGTTGGGCTGTTTATAACTCATTACTTCTGATGGCTATTATTCGCGCCGCTTTGTGGCAGCCTCCAAAAGATGCCTAAAATTCATAAGTTAGGCTCTACCACTCGTAAGATGTCATTTAAAAAGAAAAAGAGTCATGAATACTTCTTTAGATGCTAACAACTTTAGTCAGCCAACTGTGATCACAATTTATGCTCATGCTGATGACGAAGTGCTATCTGCTGCTGGTACTTTACGTTTAATGTCTCAAGCTGGATGGAATGTTCGTTGCCTGATTTTGACTGATGGCAATCTTTCCAGTTCCTCTATTAAAGGTAAACGCTATCTAGAAGCTGAGGAAGCTGGAAAAATTCTTGGTGCAAATTATGAGTTTTATGCTCTGGAGGAGTGTAATTTCTCTACGCAAGCAGTGATCAAAGTCGTTGAAGAAGCTATTAAAAGTTGGAAACCAGGTCTGATCATAACTCACGCACCACAACCGGAAAAATACGGACATAGAGATCACGAAATCTGTGCGATCGCTGTTTCTAATGTTGCTACTCGCAAAAATATCCCTCTCTGGTATTCAGCGCCACCTGTTTTTTTACGTGGGTTTGAACCAAACTTTTTTGTAGATATTACCTCTGTGATTGAGGAAAAAGTCGCAGCCATTGATTCTTATGAGTCCGAGCAGGAAAAATCATTTATGCAACTCGACGCTATCCTCGTTTTGTCTCGATTTTGGGCACGAGAATTAGGTCAAAAACATGGCTATTATGAAGCATTTGAAATTTCCCGTCACTGTGTTGATGCCAGCTTTTTTTCAGCTATCAAGAGTTCAAATAAAAAATTAGCATTGTCATCTAGTGAGCGGAATTTAAGCTAATTTTCTATACACGATTAATAGGTCAAAAGGCAATCCCTGGAAAGAAATTTAGGAGCGCAACACACTTAACTAAAAATATATGAATGGTTTAATTTAGGGTATTTCTTTATTCAAAAATTAAATTTCAAATAAGAAATTATCCCTCTTAACCTAATAAGGTTCAGTTAAAAAAAATATTTCTTTTGGTAAGCTGTTCTTGAGCAGGGGGAGAAATAATAGCTTTTTATCAACTCTTTACCTCCCCAGCTTCCCCTGCTTATCCGAACTGTATTGCCTCATAATCTGCATCTTTATAAAAGTAATGCGGGTAGGTTTCTGTTCGATAAAATATTGATATTTCCTTATTCGGTTATAACTGATATAACTTGTATCCGTCCTATCATTTGATATTGTCAAATTATCAAAATTTCCTCTATTTTAAAGTAATAAAACTTGCACTTCTTAGGAAGAGATGTAAAAATATTAATATAG
>CAZZVG010000727.1:0-4185 GCA_964657295.1 Iningainema sp.
AAATTCTTGCTCTCCTGCGCTCAGTTCCTCTCGGCGTTGTTTCAGATTTTTTTCCGCTTCCGTTAACACTGCACCGCGCAACAATGCCCCTTGATCCCGTTGTATGTTTTGCCATTGAAGCATTGCGAACCGCAGCCTTTCCTGCCAAGCGCGAAAGCTACGGTCTGCATTCATCCATTGTCGCAGTTCTTGCCAATTACGAATCAACGCTTCATGAACAACTTCTACAGTTTCTTGGTTAGCAGCATTTTGACTGGTAACGACTAATCGATCATCCGCCAACTGTGTCACCAATTTCCAGCGTTCTTCACCTAATTCGGCTTTTGTCGCTACTCGTCGCGTATCTTGTCTGTTAACCTGTTTTTTGCAGCTTTGGCACTAATCCCGCCAACACCACCGAAGATTTTCCACTTCCCGACGCACCTAACACGGGTATAAAATTACGGTTTTGAGTCGCCGCGAATAGTTCTTCTACAAATACCTCACGTCCAAAGAAAAACTCCGCATCATCGGGACCAAAGTGAAATAAACCGCGATAGGGACAGAGAAGATTTTCGTCAGTAGCGTCAGTAGATTCAACAGGTATTACTGTTGTATTTTCACGATAATAGTAATTAGTGATGGTAATAGTAGCGGTGTTACTATCACCAGTAATAATAGCACTACTGTCAGCACTCCCTCCAACTTTGGCGCTACGGTTTTCTGCTTTCATCCTCCCTCACTTATGAATTCTAGACGGCTTGTACTGTTTGAATACGTCGTATTAATATATATAGCGATCCTAAATGAGTCGTGAACATTATTTTTGGAATGAACCGCCTTCGCGCAGCGTCTCCCCTTGGGAGAAGACGCCAAGAACGCCAAGGAAAGAAAGAGAGAGAATTTCACAAATGATTTAGGATTGCTATAGTTGCCAGTAAAATTAACATATGCTTTCATTGGAGTACTTCAGTACAGACAGCTGTTATTACGGAAAACTTGACGACGGGAGTGCTGGTATCATTAGAACAAAAAACCTGGCGTTGCTGAATCGGAGCATGAATTGACATTTTTTGAGATGATTAAACAACAACTTTTTGCGACGCCAGTCACCTAGGTTGGGAAACCCGCCTGCAGTGCTGGCTCGCCTTTGCGTCTTTGAGTGAACTTCATTCATACTTTAAATCAGCAACGCCAAAAACCTAGTACACTAGGCGCAACCGATTACAGTTGCAGATTAATTCGCTTTCTCAATTCAGCTTCAAACTCTTCATCTGTAGTACAAAGTATACCCGGTCGAGCATTTAATCTATCCATGTATTTGTGGAATGCTTCCGTGTTATTTGGATGCATTCTGACATAAGTGAGTAATTCCTTATCTGACATTTCATCAAAATTGTGTTGAGTCATTTAATCAGTACCTCCCCATTAGGAAATATCTCTACTTCAATTGTGTCGCCAATTAATACGAAAATTCGTTTGCTACGCTCATCCAAGCGAACTACATTGATTGCTTGTAGTAAGTTGCTTGCTCTGACACATCTGCGATAAAACGCTCGTAACTGCTCTGGTGTAGGGTCCATTGTACCTCCTAATTAGCCTTTTTATCGACCCCTATACATGTTTTTACATACATCGAGTTGTAATACCAGGAGAGATTCAATGCTGCACGAGTTTTGATTTGATTATTGAGCGGCGTAATACGGTGTCTTTGTTTGAATCCCACGTTTTTAAACGTGGGTTCCTTCTGCCTTCCCAACAATTATCTTATTAGATTTAAACGGTAAAAAGAATATAGATAAATAGCCAGTTCTTTTTACTAATTCCCAAATCAATAAAGGCATGGTACATCCAATAATAAAAGCACAAATTCCAGTAAAATAATTTGCACTATAGTGGTGTTTTAAAAACTCGTATGTTTTATATTGAAAAAGATAATGGAAGATTAAAATAAACAGACTACCAGAACCAATATACGCAAATACCTGTGTTATTCCTTTATACTTAGACATAAATATAGAAACACACAAGACAATATATATTCCACATAGAGCTTCTAAAGTAGATATTATTGGATGATCATATCTTCTCTCGAATAAATTTATTGTATAGTTAAACTGATAGTGACAATAACAAAATACAACCAAAATCAATCCAAAATATTTAACTTGGAATTGTAAATTAAGAACCTCTTTTTTTAGTAAAAATCCTACCAAAAAGAAAAAGCTACTAAGAAATAAAACATCAATGCTAAAAGGAAGACCATTTAATAAAAATGGCTTACCAGATAATTGTAGTGTATGTCCATTAATAGTGATGGGGATTTGCCAAAAAGTAGCACCAATCAGAATTCCTATTAATAGCAAACACAGAAGTAAAAACACTTTATAAATTATTCTTCCAGAATTTAAGTTTGTTATTTTTATAAACAATCCTGAAAAAATCATCACAACCCAAAGATGAGTAAGAAACCACAACGGTATCCATGGCAAGGGAATTGCCCAACCACTACTATAGAGTATACCTCCAAAATAATCTATAATTGAGTATTGTTTTTGACAAAAAAACCATATTATTAATGTTGTAAAATATGGTTTTATGAGGGAATCCATCTTACTCAAAATTGTTTCTCTTAATTGGCTATTAACCTTAAAAAAAACACCTGATAAAAATAGGAAAACAGGAACGTGAAAAGAAAATATTATATTAAATAATTCCCCTTCTTCCTTTGCAACAATATCATTATGTCCGAAGACAATTAGCAATATACCTATTCCTTTTGCTATATCTATATGCTGTAATCTAGTATTCATACCTTTTCCAAAAATCTAATATTTATGCTATAAATCCTTTTGTTGCAGTATAAGGATTCCTGTATATCTGTCCATAGTACTCATCATAAATGTGGATGTAAAGGATTATCGCCGACTCTTCAAAATCGCTTCATAGAAAAATAATGAATGCTCTGCTCTCAAGAAACACATATAAAGATTTCTAAAAATATTACAGCGAATAAAGAGTGCTATCTAAGTAGATAAATAGTGATATCACGTAGCTTTGAGGTATGACACAATGCGTTGAGTGTATTTGCCCTGAATCTGTGCTCCTGGTATTTATGGGGATACATAGCAGCATCGCTGCGTTCTTAAGGTTATATATGTTTAATTAGCAACTTAAATGCTAAGTAATTTCACGACAGGAACGGAGTCATCTTTACATAATATTTAGAAAAGCTTCTGCACAAGCTATCGCGGTTTGGTGTCAGTGCGAATATGATGAATATTTATACTAAGTATTCAAGTGACAAACTGTTGATAGCTAGGATTGATCAGAGTGAATATTCTAAATTACGGTCATGATTTAGTTTACGTGGATTATAGCGATTTACTAGATAAAGTGTTACATTGTTTGAGTGAGCAGAAAGTCTTTAAGATTTCAGATGATAGCGATCGCTTATTCATTGACATTGACAGTATCGCGACTCAAGTTGCGGCATTGCAGGTAGACAATCCTTTAGGCTCTTCTGGCAGCAGTACACGCTCTGCAACTGTTAATATTAGTCCCGGTTCTCAAGAAAGGTTTCGCAGTCAAATTCATGAGATTAGGGATGGCGTTAAGCAGTTACTAGAGTCTGCTATAGGAAATGGTGCTGCCGTTGAGGAGTTCGTTAGCCAATTAATCACAGATTTACAGACTTTCAAAGGTGAAAGTGCTAGCTTAGACTTCACCTATCCCTTTAAGCCATATCAAGGTTTGCAAAAGCAACGCTTAAGTTTTAGTAGTCATTCAAATCACAGAGACATTTTAAAATTTCACAAATTGACTATTAGCGTACAAAAGACTCGTGATTTTAACAACCAGTTGCGTCAGGGGTTAAAAAACTATATTGATGTTAAGTTTACTGGTATAAGTACAGTAGAACGGGAAGATCTAAATTATATTCTTGAAGATTTAGAAAAAGACGATAAATCTGACTTTTACCAACTGCAAAGAATTATCGATACAGAAACTTTAGGGAAAATCAAAAAACAGGCACAGATAAATTATTTAGAGTTTCTCCTAGAAAATACGAATACTGAAGCTAGTCTTGAAGGTGCAATTTATTTGCAAGACTTAATCAGACGCTTAAAAATACTCGTTGATTATATCAGTGATGAAACCAAAACAGATGGCGATTACTTGTTCAACTATGCAGGAGCCTCGGTA
>CAZZVG010000728.1:0-4185 GCA_964657295.1 Iningainema sp.
AGTTCTTCATCTGTAAACGGATTTTTCCCAGCGCGTAGGGTATTTACCCACTGTTGCCTTTGTGATTTTTTCTGCTTATTGTCAGTCGAGGCAATGTATGCCTCAAAATCCTCGATTGCTCCTTGAGTGTTACCTGTCAATGCCCTAGCAAGACCCCGACTATCACGAATATCACTATTTTCAGGAGAAAGCGCCACAGCTTTGTTACAGGCAAACATCACATCAGCAGCGTGTTTTCTGAGGCTACCGTGCCAGCAGAGCGAGTTCCAATAATGAGCGTTAATTTCCACTTTTGGATCGAGTTCTTGGGCTTTTATGTAATCTGCTACGGCTTCTTTTACCTTACCATCTTTCACAAGACTTACTCCTTCTGCAACCAGACGTTCAGCCTGTCCTTTGTTAGCAAACTCTTGTGCTTTTGCCTCTGGATCAAGTTTTAAATTGGGATTCCACTTCAATGCTTTGCGGAACTTATCGACGGCACCATCAAGATCACCATTTCTCGCTAGTTCCTCACCATGAGCAACCTCTGCAGTTGCTGCTTGCATAAAGATGGATTTCGTTTGACATTCCTTGAGTTCTTCCAGCACCTCAGGATGAGTAGTCACGTAATCATTCAGCCAATTGCAACCACTTACCAATAACTCATTGAAATCGAAATCCCATAAAATCACTGTGTTGTCCCAACTTGCAGAAGCGATCGTCTTGCCATCGGGACTGAAACTGACACTATAGATAGAACTGCTATGCCCGGTGAGGGTTTTGAGTTGTTTGCCTGTGCTGGTGTCCCAGAGTTTGATGGTGTTGTCAGCACTGGCAGAAGCGATCGTCTTGCCATCGGGACTGAAACTGACACTATAGACATAACTGCTATGCCCTTCTAAGCGGTTATGCTCTCTAAATTTGTACTCTTTTGGCTGTAAGTACACTGCCTGCTGCAAGGCAGCCATTGTCAATATTCGGGAATCCGCTTTTGCCCAAGAAGCAAGTTTCAGTTTTCCTCCTGCTTTTAAGGCTTCGATCAGCGCATCTAAAGTTTGTCCTGAGGCAAAAAACGCTTCTGAAGAATTAGTAAGGGCTTTAATTTCACTGATTTCGGCATTTTTTCTTTGCTCTTTTGCTTGCCATGCCGAATTTGACGCTATCACAGCCAGCACAGCAAACACCAATCCGGCTGCGGCTGAACTCATGAGGGCGTATCGGAGAAAACGATTCAGCTTTTGATCGCTAAGCTTTCTTTGCTGCCGTTCTTTCTCCAGTTCTGCCATCAACGCAGTTAACTTCGGTTCTTGTTGGTGACGGATAAACGCGGCTATGTAGTCATGCACCAGTTGATAGCGGTCAGCAGGATTTTCTGGTAATAAAACCACTAAGCCAGATTTCACAAAAATCTGCAGCACCAAATCTAATTTGCTGGCTTCTGTGGTTAAACCCGTTACTAATGCCTGTAAATCCTGTTCCAGTTCCGCACGAGTCTTCAGTGGGCGAGTTCCTTTTTCATCCGTGAGCAAGTACAGTACGAATTCCGCCATTTGCTGATTCTCAACACCGCAATCCTCAACCACTTCTGCCAAGTAACCTTTTACCAGTTCTTCCTTCGTGCCACGCTGTCGATACTCAGCTAAAGTTGTGATATTCTCTGTTTGCAGTTGCGCCCCCACCACTTGCAACTCTATCGGACGTACTTCTTCTAAATTACCTGCGAGATCCTTTACTAACTCATCAATCAAAGCAGGTTCTAAGTGAAAATGAGAACGCTCAGTTAATTGCTGAATAATTGACTTAGCATCATCGGGGGAAAAGTTACCTAACTCGTAAAGTACACGTTTGCTGAGAATGTCAATGTCGATAATACTTATGCCGGGTATACGGTTACACTTGAGCAAATAATGCAGGTAATCCTCCCGTAACGACAAAATCACCTTCACAGGCAGAATGTTGAGGCATTGTCCCAAAAATTCAAAAAATTGCCGCCTTTGTGCTGGTTCTGTTTCGACAAAGAAAAATTCTTCAAATTGGTCAAAAATCAGCACTGGGCGGAGATTGCGCTGTTCACTTTGCCGCAATTTTTCCAAGATAGCTGTTTTAGAGTCTAGACCTAACCCCCCAGCCCCCTTCCCTATGAGGGAAGGGGGAGTCTGGCTCCCCTCCCCTTGCAGGGGAGGGGTTGGGGGAGAGGTCAGGATGGACCTCTCTGCAAGGGCTTCTACCAGTAACCTCCCCAACTCCTCCACCCAGTTGGTGTAAACTCGTATTGCCACAGGTAAATTATCTTGAGTGCCGATCGCTTTGTTTTTCAAAGCTGGCACCAGTCCTGCATTTACTAGTGAACTTTTGCCTACTCCTGATTGTCCATATATTACTATTAACTTATAGTCAGAGCGACCAATACGTTCGAGCAAACGTTTTACATCTAATTGGCGACCAGATGCGGTAATTTCTGGTGCTACGTTTTCTTGTGGAGACGCGAAATTTTGCGTCTCTACAATTTGGGGTAACTTTACCTGTCGTGTTGCTTCTAGCCGTCCCGCACCAATAAATGCTCGCAAGCCAAATTGCTGCTGAATGGAACGTCGCTCAAGTTTGGCTTTAAAAGCTTCTAGATATTGCTTTTGCTGGAAGTAAAGCTTTTGCAAATTCCTGAGAATATCAATATAAAGCTGCGGGTCGCTGTCAGTAACACCTATTTTTCTAGCTGTTTCTAAATTACTGACAGCGGCTTGATGTTGGTCTAAATGTTGTTGCGATCGCGCCAGAAGAAATAGGTACGAACTGGTAAGGTATGAGATTAGAGCTTTTTCCAGGCGATGAGAAATCGTGGAATTATTAGCTTGTACTGGCTGGGGTTGTTCGTGTAGTTCTAGAGACGCGAAATTTCGCGTCTCTACAGTTGTTTTAGGGCGATTTACCTGGGTTGGGATGCTTTCGCTGGAAATGGTAGATAAGATTTCTAATGCTTTCTGAGCTAATTCTTTTGCCTCAGTCCACTTTTCTTTTGCTAGAGCAACTTCAGCTAAAAAGCCATAATCCTGAGCTATTTTAATTGCATTTCCTTCATTTTCATGCAGGGACAAAGCACGTTTTGCTAATTTTTGCAACTGCTCCCAATCTTTTAAATCCCTTAAAATTATACCAAATTTATCAATTGAATTTGCCACTAAATCTGGACGTTGAGCAGCCTCAAATACTTCCACACATTGCCGAAGATAATTTCTGGTTGCTTCCCAATCAGGATTTGAATTGTCTTGAGCCTGCGAAGGCAGGCTTTGTTCGTGTAGCCCCAGGCTTCCAGCCTGAGGGCGCTCCGTTAAATGTTTTCTAGCTTTTTGGTAATAACAAAAACTGAGATTTTCTAGTACTTTTCCTTGCCGTTGTAAATCATTCCGTTGTTGCCAAAAGTCCAAACTTAGTTGATAATATTCAATAGCTCTATCTAAATGATTATTAATATATTCGACTAATCCCAGCAAAAAATCGCAATTGGCTTTTACCTCTGGCTCCAGTACTTGTCCAGAATTTTGCAAATCTTGCCAAGCTGATTTGATTTGCCGACAATCTTCTAGACTCAGAGTTGAACTAATAGTAAAGAATTGCTCTGCTGTTTGTTGCAATAAATCAATCAATTCGTTGGGAGAAAGCGCAAAACTTTTAGTCGTAGCCCAACTTTCTAAATCAGGAGCAAACTGCATCATTTGCTTGTGGATTTCATCGTCTATCCACAACACCAAAGGGAAATGAAAATTATGGCGAAACTCCTCCCGTACCTGATTAGCGGAAGCCAGCATCTGAGGTAGATCCCTCACCAACTCTAAGCCCAAAACCATCAATGAGGCTGGAACTTCCTCCCCCAATTCTTCCCGAATCGCTGTATAAAGAGTCTTAGCTGATTCTTTAAGAACAAGGACGCGAATTTCAACTTTAGAGATTTCTCGCGATCGCTTTATTAAGCCTATTCGCCACCTGGCATAGTTACATCGTGCCAGAATCAGTTTAAACTGTCCAACAGAAGCTTCTATCGCCCAAGTTAGTTGTTGCAGCGATCGCTCGTTGTGGATTCGGACATCTTCTGGTTGGTGCTGTTCACTCATACAATTTTAGATTTTGAACTGCAGATGCACACAGATGGATGCGGATATTTGTCTGGGTGTATCCGCTACAGGGTGCGGTTGCAATTTTAGATTTTGG
>CAZZVG010000729.1:0-4182 GCA_964657295.1 Iningainema sp.
TGATGCGTATAACAGATCGGTGAATTGCTCCCATCAGTATTCACTCTCATTCAGCGGGAGGGCGATCACTAATGATGAGGTTTTCTCCATCAATAGTTGTAATTGTGGAATTACAGAAACTTCCTTGGTGTTTTTTTGTCAGTATAAACATATCGAGAAGGTATCGAAATTATGAATACTGTTATTCCATGCATTATAAATAGACCGACGCTGGAGTTTGGTTCTGGTCATCAAGTTGTTAAGCAAATGCAAAGAGTTCTCAATCAGCGGCTTGCACAATTTGATAGTGCCTTGTCGTTTCCTAAGAATGTTTCTGAAACTGGCTACTTCGATCCCAACACCCTCATGGCTGTTAAATACCTACAGTGCCTTGCCTTCTTAGCAGTGGATGGCGTTGTCGGACCAAAGACTTGGGCTTTTTTGTGCGATGGACCCGCAAGTTTACCAAGGCTGCGTCTTGGAACTGCTAGTTCAGTTGTGAAAGCTGTTCAGGAAGCACTGAAGGATGTTGGCTATTACCGTGGTGCAGTTGATGGTATCTTTGGTGCGAAAACAACTGTTGCAGTTCAAAACTTTCAGAAGTCTTACAAAATTGTTGCCGATGGCGTGATGGGATGGGAGACTTGGAACGAGTTAATCAAATTAGATGTGCATAGCAGCCACTGTCGCTTAAATTCTCCGAAATTTTCCCCAATGGCAAAAGTGCACAATTCTTTTGGGAGAAACTCTAATTGAAGGGGTAATAGGTCATAGGTAATGGATACGAAGAAAGAACAATCCCCAATCGCCTATTACCTATGACCTATCTTTTAATCTTTACCGTCGAGCGTTCTATCTAGGTTGTATGCAGCACTAATCAAGGCTAAATGCGTCAAAGCTAGAGGAAAATTACCTAAAGCGTTACCACTTGGATCTGTTTCCTCGGCGAAAAGCCCTAGATGGTTGGCATGTCCCAGCATATCTTCAAAAATGAGTCGGGCTTGATCAAGTCGGGAGCTATCTACTTTTCCAGCACGGGCTAGTGCTTCAACGAGCCAAAACGTGCAGAGATTAAAAGTTCCCTCATCTCCTGTCAAACCATCAGGCGAATCTTCGACGTTGTATCGATACACCAAGCTATTGTACATTAGCCCTCCTTGCTCTGGAGATTGATTGATAGCATCGATAGTACTCAGTATTCGGGGATCTATAGGAGAAACGAAGAATACCAGAGGCATGACTAGGTTAGCGGCATCAAGGGAGGCACTGCCGTAATATTGCATAAAAGCTTGACGTGAAGGATTCCATCCCTGAGACATGATCTCCTCATAAATTTGGTCACGAACCAGAACCCACCGTTGCCGATCAGCTGGAAAGGAACGCTTATCAGCCAAACGCAAGCCTCGATCCACCGCCACCCAGCACATCAGCTTTGAGTACACAAAACTTTGCTCTTTACCACGCACTTCCCATACACCCTGATCTTGTTTTTGCCAGTTGTCACAAACCCAGTTGACGAGATCGCGCAGTTCAGTCCACAATTCATACCAGATTGGCGCTACATACTTGTTGTAAAGATATACCGAGTCCATTAACTCGCCATAAATGTCTAGTTGTAATTGTTGATAAGCAGCATTGCCGATTCGGACTGGACTGGAACCTTCATAACCTTCGAGATGGTCTAACATTTCCTCCTTCACATCTTTGCGTCCGTCAATCCCATACATGATTTGCAGAGAACCGTCGGGATTTCGATCATGACATCGGCAATCTATCCAACCCATGAATTTGCACGCCTCTTCGGTAAAACCGAGGCGCAGCAGCGCATAAACAGTGAAAGCTGCATCCCGAATCCAAGTGTAGCGGTAGTCCCAGTTGCGTTCGCCACCAATCATCTCTGGCAGACTACAAGTAGGCGATGCTATGATCGCCCCGGTTGGTTCGTATGTGAGTAGTTTCAACACTAACACCGAGCGTTCAACAACCTCACGCCAGCGACCTTTGTAAGTACATTGTGCCAGCCGGCGACGCCAGTATTCCACTGTCCGCGTAAATAAAGCATCTGCTTGTAGCTGCGAGACAGGAAGTCCAAAACCAGCATCTGGTTCTATTTGCCGCAGCACAAACACTGCCGTCTCTCCTGAACTCAGGGTAAAATTAGCTGCCACCCCACTGCCCCATTGTTGTAGTGGTATGTCTGTCGCCAACCCAAGGCTGAGTGCAGATGAATGAAAGACTGCGCCAAAAGAACTAATTTTTGTTTGGTGTTGATCTCGGGCGTAGTTAAAGGCTGGATTGCATTCCATACGGAAATCCATGCTGCCACGAATTACCTGGAGACGCCGAACTAACCACTGATAGCCAAGCTCTTGGTTTTTTATTCCTGCTGGCATAAAATCCGTAATTTCACCGATGCCTTCTGGTGTTAGGAAGCGAGTTATCAAGACATTGGTTCCAGACCAGTAGAATTGCTTGAGAGTCGCCTCATCTGTCATCGGTGAAATTTTGAAATGTCCACCTTTTTGTGCATCAAGCAGTGCAGCAAAGACGCTGGGTGAGTCATGAGCAGGAAAACAAAACCAATCGATCGCTCCGTTCATACCCACTAACGCAGTGGTGTACATATTGCCGATGATCCCGTAGTTGTGTATCGGCTGATATCCCATGACGTTACTCCTTGGTTAAGCGATCGGCTGACGTTACTCCTCTCATTTATACCATTGCTGATACTTTTAACCGGGATGCTCATCCCTAATCGATCGCTCAGCTTCCCAAACATTCGGGGAACTGGCGTTTTAGTGCTGGAAAAACGGGACAAGGTGCTGTAGATTGTAAATTTTCTGGTTTACTCCATGTAAATGGTGCTTTTTGTGCTGCAGATATCCACAACAGACGCTTTGCTCGTGTCATAGCAACGTACAATAAACGGTATTCTTCAGCGGTTTTTAAGTGTTTTGCCTGTTCACTCGCGGCGGCGGTACTGGGTAAAGTCGATTCACCGTGGAGAGCACTGCGAATTTGGGCGCGAGCAACTTCTGATAAGGTAAAGTTACCTAAAAACTGGCTCTGAGGAGGAACCCAAAATCTGCCGGGAATCAAGTTTTCGTGTAGAAAGGGTATAAAAACATAGTCCCAATCCAGTCCTTTGGCTTTGTGCATTGTGATAATGGTAAGCTGACCAGGACGGGTGTACCGTGCATCCAAATCTTCTGTTTCTACTGGTTCAAACCGTTCGGAACTGACGATTTCATTGAGAACACTCAGCATCGCTCCCATTGAGATATTGCTCGCTATTTGTTGGTTGATCCGTTCTGAGAGTTTGTCAGCTGTTGCTAATTCTGCTTGCTCGTAATCTAACGCTAAGGCCAGGAAGGAAATTAGGTGGTATAATGGTAGTTCCAATCGAGCACGCAGTAAACTTCGACACAAATGTGCGGCTTTTTGCACTGGTTCTGGCTGAGGTGGCGCTAAGGGACCTGGATACAAAAATTCTTCTGGTAAACTAGCAAGGGCGTTTAAGTCTTGAGGTTCAATCAACCGCCTTTGGACAAAAACTTGGAGTGCGGCTTTGAGGTAGTCAGGCGAATGGGGGCGATCGCACAATTGCAGTAGTGCTAAAATTTCCTCAGGTATGTGAGAATGGCGTTCGTTTTTTCCCACATCGTAAAGTGTAATTTTGTGTTCAGTACATATGGGTGCAAGTGCTTCTGCCAACCATCTTCCTTGACGATTTTCCCGGACTAAAACAGCTGCACTGATGGTCGTTGGATCTTGGGCAAATAACTCAATGACCTTCTGGGATAGTAACTCAACAGTGTGATGAATGTCACGGGGAGTATAAAGTTCCAATCCTCTTCCCGCTTGTTCGGGATTTGCATTTTTTTGGGGATCTCCTGGATCAACAGGACGAATTTTTTGATTGCGAAACGGCAATGGTCCTTTGTCATTTCCTGAGGACAAATGACTATTAACCCATTCTAACACAAAGTTAGCAGCTTCAATAATAATTCTGGTACTCCGACCGGCTTGATCCATTGTCGCCAATCGATTCTGAGTCTGGCACTCTTCACAAAATTGCCGAAAATAAATCGGATCGGCTGGAGTGAAGGTGGAGTTAATCGCCTGATTGGGATCACCAACACGTACTAAGTTGATTTTGAAATCGGGATTCAAGAGTGAAGAGTTACTTTCTTCTCCCCCTCC
>CAZZVG010000730.1:0-4180 GCA_964657295.1 Iningainema sp.
TCTATACTACGAATCCAGTTAGGCACATGAGCAGGGCTGAGATTATTAGGTTTTGCCGAGAAGAATTCCTGATACTCTGGGCGATTGAAAGTGGCTCGATGGATGGTGGCGAGGATGGTGGCGATCGCCTCGCCAATTTGAGTTGGGAAAACATTTTGCTTGCCGTAGAAATCTGCTAAATCCCGATAGTCATCCAAGTAGCTGAAAATAATGATAGAATTTTCGGCCTCAAAATGAAGCACCACAGGCATCCAGAGTCGAAGCTTGCTAAGTTCTGGAAATGTGTGTAAAAACTTATGAATTCGCCATTCACTCAAAGACTCGCCTAGTGTTTTGCCTTCTTTATTGTGTCGTTCTTGCTTAATCAGCAGTTTTCGACTGTCTGGCAAAGTCAGTAATAAATTAAAGTTTTTTGCTCTTATCGGCTCAACCTCATACAGAGCTTCCTCCAACTGAGTACAGAGTCCATGCTCAACTAAATAGTTAAAAATATTCTGAGAACTTAATACAAATGTCATACACCATCGTCGTTTGATATATCCATCCTGCTGGCTTTGAGGAATTGCCCAACTTCTCCTGTTACACAACTGGATTTATGGACTGTCTTACAGCGTATCATTTTTACTGATGTATCTAGAGATTTTAAGTAGGTCGGCACAAATAAATAAAGGTTTGTAGTTGCGCTGACCTCGCCATAGATCAGCGATGAAGCGCAACTACGAACTTTTACATAAATTTGTCAAATCGGATTAGTTGGAAACCCCTCTAAATTCCTGTAGTTATGTACCCCTTGATTTTTCCTATTCCAGTCACGCAGTGCTGCCCGTACAACTTCGCTTGTTGAGGCATAGTCGCCTTCTTCTACTGCTTTCTTGACGATGACTGCCATATCGCTCGGCAATGTGATGGTGATACGTTCAATATCTGCTATGTTCGGTTTGCCCTTTCTGAAAGCATACTCTTTTTTACGTCGAACTCAGGTTGAATAGAGATGTCAAATAATATCCAAGGATTTAGTTACAGTTCCTAGCCCCTTGCTCCCCTCCAAAGCAAGCGGGGTGGGGTTGAGGAGCCAGTGCGTGTAACGTCCGAAGTCTGAGGAGCGGTTAGGAAATATCTCCTTTCAAGAATTGTTTTTTCAGAGAGTTAATTTCTGTAACTAATTCTTGGCGAGTTGAGGATTTAAGAAGATAGCGGAAAGTAAACCAGGTTACATAACCAAATCCAATCAACTCGAAAGTTGGTCTTATCAGTGGAATATCACTGAACGCTTTCAAGACTGCCAGCCCAATGCGTAGGGTAATAATTATTGCCAATAATAAGGCAAAGCTTACAACTGGTAGCTTGTATTCGTTAATGAACCTAGCGATGTAGTTCGGCAGTTCTGCCAAAAATTCAGAAACTTGCTTGCTGATTCGTTCCACATTACTAGTCTCAGGAGCAGGTGCTAGCATTGGTTGGATCGGTGCTTCTGAATTTTGTAATGCTTCTGGTGTATCAGGAGAATTGCTTGTAGTGTATTCTTGCTTTTGCCCTTGAGCGTCCATAATTCTTAATTTACCTCCAACGTTTCTGATAAGTCTCTAGTGTATTTCCTTGATCGCTTAATTGTATTTTACTTTAAATATTTTTTCGTATATCAATTGTCATAACATGAAACTCATCTTATCTTTAAAAGGAGTAAGATTTCGTGTCAACTGGAGCCACTACGCCCTTGAGGCTTCCCCAACGCCAGTACAGATCAGCAGAATGGGGTTTGGGAGCCTGTACCGTGGGGGACGGTTGAGGCGAGGAATGTCCCGTTGTAGCAACGGCCTGTCACTTCCACGGGTAAATGGGAAAAAGGGTATTAGTAACTGTTCTTTACTTCCTATTACCGATTACTATAGCTAACTATATAGCCATCAAATTCAATTATGTTTGAAGCTGGACGATTACTTTGATAAACTGCGTTTAAAGCTTTACATTTAGTACTAGAACCACCTCACAAAATTGCTATTAGATAGAACAAACATAGAAAAAAAAGACTTGCTCAGTTTTCGCATCAATCTGCAGGCTTTTTTGTTTATTTTTGTGAAGATAAACTTTGTTATCTTTGGGTAGAGACACCATCTTTATTGAAATCCTTCTAGAGAAAGAGGATTTATAAATAATAAATTCATATCATCGGAAGTGAAGATAAAAAGTAATAGGAATAGAGAAATGCCACTACATAAAATAAGTGATTTCGCTCCTGAATACCATACTAGTGTTGAAGGTGAGGACATTAAAGGAATGAGTGTCCATTCCCAAGGAAATGGTGACAAGGTTGGTACAGTCAGCGATATTTTAGTAGATGATCAAGGGAAGTTGCGCTATTTAATCGTTGACTTAGGCTTGTGGATTTTTGGGAAAAAAGTATTGTTACCGATTGGTCGTACACGTACTGACTCTGGAGCTAACCGAATTCTCGTTAGTATGACAAAAGAGCAAGCGGAAAATTTACCTGAATATAAAGAGGGTATGCCACTTGATTATGACTATGAAGAGCAAGTACGTGGGGTACATCGTGCAAGACCTCTCGACGCAGCATCTACGGCTGTTGGAAGTACCACCCCAGCAACTTATAATCGCGATACCTATAACTACGATCAAGACCGAGATTTGTACGATGTCAACGCTCACGAAGATCAAACCTTCAAACTTTATGAGGAACGGTTGGTAGCTAACAAGCTGCGTCAGAAAACTGGAGAAGTCACCATCGGCAAGCATGTTGAAACCGATACAGCAAGAGTTGCTGTTCCACTAGATAAAGAGCGAGTCATTATTGAGCGAGTTACTCCAACAGACGCAGGGCAAGCTGTTGCTCCTGGTGTTGCTAACTTCCGTGAGGGCGAAGTAGCACGCATGGAAATTCACGAAGAAGTTCCAGATATTAGAAAAGAAGCTTTTGTGCGCGAAGAAGTTAGAGTTACGAAAGTTGTAGACCATGAGACTGTTGAAGCTCAAGAGACTATTCGTCGTGAAGAATTAGATGTTAATAATGAGGGTCGTTCGGTTATAGATAAACCTAACAAGATTTAGTTTAAGGGGTTGAGCAGAATTCTTAATTATGAGTTTCAATTAGGAATGCTCAAATGTTTTTCAGATAAATCAAAGTCATTTGTAGCAAGAAAGCAAGGAGGTACAATTGAAGACATTTAGATATTTTCGGCAAATTTTGACAAGTCTTGTCTTAGTGTTAGTTTTAGCAACAACTGTTGCTTGTAGTGGGACGGTTCAAGCGACACCACCAGCTTCATTAGCCCCAGGAATTAGTCGTAGTGGGGAGTATGCTCTGTTAGAACGCGGGAATAGTAAAGTCGGCGAAGATTTTGCCAATTGGGCTGTGAGAACAGCAAACGGCATAGTTCAGGATGCGTATGTGCGTGACAACAACAAGTTAGGTGTGGTAATTTCGCCTCAAGTTCGTCCAACGGAAGTCAAACCATTAGCAAAATCGTTAGTTCAAGGTTTTCACAAGAACTTTCCCAATCAAGACTTATCAGTCTTGATCTACGCACCAGATAAAAAACTGATTTTAACGGCTCAATATGATACGCAATCAAATCAAGTTGAGTATAAATAACTCCTTGGTTTGATGGCGACACGGTTTTGAATAGTTTAAGGATCTTGGAAAAATGTCTAGTAGCGACCAATATAAACGTCAAATCATGAACGATTTGGCTCAGGGTAATACGGAATCTCTTGATGAGGCTCCAGCTAATCCCGCAAAAGACTACCAAAACTTTGATGATTTTGCCCAGCGTTCAACGCATGAAGAACGCCGTCATTTGTTTGGTAAGTCTTTGAATCACGACAGTGTACCTCCAAGCCAAATGGAGCCAGAACTTCAAAAGGCGATCGCTCAAATTAAGCCTAATGAACGAGATAGTGTCGCACGTTCTTTCTTCAAGCACTTGAAGCAAAGAGGTTTGGACGAACATCATCTAGAACAACAGTTAGGCCTTCAGAGCCACAACCCCAATCACATGAGTGCTGATGATGTCAGCAAACTGGCGTCTTTCACCTATCACAACCATCCCGACATCTTCCATGAAGTGTTGGCAGAACAGCCAGGGATGATGAAGTTCCTCAGTAACCCGCTTGTCGGCGCAGCTTTGGGAGCGATCGCATCTAAGTGGTTTGGTGGCCACAAGTA
>CAZZVG010000731.1:0-4176 GCA_964657295.1 Iningainema sp.
AACGTCCCTTAAAATTCACAAACAATCAATATTATTGAAGAGCCTCTACAGTTCCTTCAAGAAATCAATCATCGCTTGTTGATCAGCAGGTGACAGAGCACGGAAACGAGCGGTAACTTCGCGTGCTTCACTTCGACGAGTTGTCGAAAGATCACTGTCATAAGGTGGGCAAATGACATCCTTCGGCGATGAACCGTAGTCGATCACATTGCCAATTTTATTGATAACTTTGCCATTTGGAGGAACAGGGCATCCACCACCGAGTAGCTTAGAGGTCTTAGCATCATCGGGTGCTGGCAAGTCATGTAGTTCAATCGCGGCACGAAGCGCATCGTCTACTGAGCGGACAACCAAAGGTGCATTGGTCACTTCGCTATTAGTAAACACAGTACCCGCAGGTGTGACATCACGGTTCAAGGTACTCAAGAAGACGCGACCATCATGCAAGAATGGAGGACCAACCTTACCAATCCCCATCAGAGGTGGTGTACGGAACTCTTCACCTTTAGCAGTTGCTTTCTGGTTTGAGAAGATATCATCAGTCAAGTTACGAGTCAGATCGTATGTGTTGAAAGTCTTACCCGCACCACCTCTGCGGTCGTCATATTTATCATCTCGACCGGAACTTTTGCCGGATCGTTCATAGCTAACAAGCGTGGCTCGTCTCACAAGGAGTGGATCGCGTGGAGTTGGTGCAACCCGCTCAGCATCAATCGTGGGACCCTTATGCAGAATCAGATCCGAGAAAATCGGTGCCCAACGGTAGCTGAGAATGTCTGTAACTGCTGCGACATCAGTACCTAAGGATGGGTCGTTAAAAGCAGGTGATTGACCAGTTCTTTGCACTGGGATATGGCAGCTCACGCAACCCACCATCTCATCACTTCGGTTAATGGCATTGGGATCGCGGCGATCGCCCTGGCTAGGCATCCGACCTGGGATCATCCGGTTGGCAAAGGCGGTAACATCGATCCCAAAAAGCTGCGCCCCTCTTTGAACGCTGGCTACACGACTGTCGCCATAACGTGACCGAGAGGGATCCTTGGAATTCAGCACTGCCAAGAGATTGGGACCGAATTCTGGGGGAGCCGTCAGGCGGATGAAATTGCGCTCACTGAATGGGGTGCTGAGGCGAAACTCAGGGTCGGCTACTGGATTTTTTTGGCAGTTGCTATTATAGGGAGCAATAGCGGGATTGGCAACATTGAGCTCAACATTGTTAGCCAAGCTCGTGAGGCTAAGCTCACCTTGCAAGCCGCCAACGATAAACTGTAGTAACTCTACGCCATTCGCACGTAAGCCAAAACGTCCTACCCCAGCAGCTTTCGCATTCGGTGGTGGCACTCCGGGATCTGTACTAGAATCTGAACTAGCAGCCACGTTGGATGGAATGATATTGATATTACCCGTAATACAATCACCAGTACACTGAAATACAGTAGTTTTCAGGGACGAATTGTTGGCTCTAGAGTCATTAGGATCGGCAGCGTTGACGATGTCCTGGGTCGGAACAGCCTCCATCAAGCCACGTCCGATATAGGGAGGGCCAGCGCGTTCACCGACACCACGTCGAAATCCACTTGCAGCCAAACCTGTAATTGGATCGACTGAGCCAAGATTTCGATCTTCCGCGACACTTGGAATCGCCTCTGGTCTGCAATCTAGAGTTGGGTCTAAGGCTCTAAGCTCTTCACTTGGGGGGCGTGTATGCTGCACGAAACCACCAAACTGCTGTGCATTACCTGTGATCCGGTTTGTAGAACCATCCAGAGGATCGTAAGATCTGGTGGGATCGGTTGCTTCAACTGAGGGTGAAAAGTCACCGAAGATTGTAAAGGCTCCGGTTCTCCCGGTATTATTGATGGCATCTAAGGATGGGTCAGCTTGACTAACGATACTCGAGTCAACAGAACCATCTGGATTGACCGGATCTAAGCGAGTACCGGCGGCTCTACCACCATTTGTGGTATCACCCGATGTAAAACTGAAGTTGGTGGGGGTTGAACGTCCAGCACGACTGACGTTAGAAACACCAGTGAGCAGCCCCACACCCGGAACCGACTCAAGGCTATTGAGGTGACAGCCGGCACATCGGGTTTGGTTAGCGATCGGTCCTAAGCCTTCCGCAGCAGTATGTGGGGTGGTAAAGAACGACGACCCTTCTAATGTTCTCTGGCGAGCTGATTGCGGAACAGAAGGATAGAACAATCGATCCAATTGAGCAACCTGATCGAGGGGAGCAAGTCCCACATCACCAAAGGTATCACGAGAGACACGCTCTGCTGGACGAAGGGGATGATCCGGAGGCGCAACTACGAAGCCCGATTCAACTTCGACTTGTCTCTGGGCGACTAACGTTGCTTCGTCGGGAATGTTGGTACCAACTTGACCAAAAACTTTGTATGGGAATACAGAAGAAATTAGTACTGAAAGGCCCAACGATAAACCCACTATTAATAAGACACTTTGAAGTTTAAGTCTTCGCATGATGTTTTCCAGCTTTATTGCAGTTTGAGTAAGACAAGCTGAAGATCACGAATCCCATATTTGGGCATAGAGCCTCTCCATGCTAATGAGCATGAAAACTAACAAGCTCTCGGTATCAACTTAATACCGTTTCTTTACAGAGATGCGCTAAATAGTCACTCTGAAACACCCTTTTATAAAGGGGTTGGGTAGAGCATCTTATTTGTGGCAACTTTATATAGAACTGGTATGAGTTACGATTAGTAGCTTTTCGTAATACAGAATATACACTGATTCAAGCTCAATAATCTATCGAATTTTGGACAATGATACAACTGGGGCGAGGATCTGACTTGGTTTACTGACACTTCGCACGTAAAAAATAAGTGTACTTTTAAAACTCAGTATTAAAGCAAAAGTCATGATCTGACGATAAAGTTCCTGGATTTATTGATAAAATTGTTACAAAATATTTTTTTTATCTTCGGTTTTTACGTAGTCTACTCAGACCTGCTCAAAACAAATAATTTAATAATTTTTTACAATTTGTAGAGTCATTGGCAATAAATTTCGGTTAAGAAATAATTATTTGTTGAGGGAAGTGGGGGAAGAGAAAAAGAGCTGCTCTTAAGCACTTTGGAGTCACTGATAACGAATAGCAACTAGAATTAATAATGCCGTCCTCTGGAGAGCAGATTGCTAAAACAGATGAGCGTTATCTGCTCTCCAGATGCAGTTTCAAGAGTTATTAACGAACAGACAAAAAAACTATGAATTATCGTTTAGCGGCTGAAACGAATGCTGCGCCGGTACTTACGGTAGCTGGAGTTATCTTAATTCTTTCCTTTTTGGTGGACTTTTTTTTTCTGTTGTTTCCCTTTCAACCAACTAATATGTTATGGCAAATTGACTTGACAACAGCAGTCGTTGATCGCGGTATTGTCCCATTTGTGGGTTTGGGTATGCTATTTGCTGGATATTGGTTTGATACTATTGAAAATAGCAGTCGTCCGGCAATAGATTTAAGACTAAGTGTGATCATACTATCCAGTCTTTTAGGATTGATGTTCTTGCTGATATCTCCCGTACACCTCTACAATGTGCGTCAACTTAGCGCTCAAGCAGTAGAGCAAATCAATCAAAAAGCACAACAGCAAGAAAACCAAGTGCAGGCACAACTGAGCAATGAACAGGTGAAAAATGCCTTGGAAAAGCAGAAGAGTCAAGCCAAAGCTCGCTATGCTGAAGTCCTTAAAGATGATGAACAGTATCAACGTTTACTTAACGATCCTAACGTGCCCCAAGTTGGAAAAGACTTACTCACAAAGTTTAAGGCAAATCCCCAAGAGCTAGACCAGTTTATTGAAAAGCAAAGCGATCCACAAACACTCGCAGATCAACAACTGAGTAGAATTCGCCAGGATAAAGAAGAAGCTGAGAAACAAACGACACAGAGAGCGAGTATGTCTGGATTGCGAATTGCCATTAGCAGTTCGCTGTTGTCCATTGGTTACTTTATTATTGCTTGGACTGTATGGCGTAAAAGTTACTCTGCTGACACTAGCCAGCACACAACGACTGAAAGCCTTGTGACAAAAGGTTAACGATTTTGGCTGTGTCTACCCGCTCCCGCTATACCCATAGGTTACACCAATGCAATCTGGTGTATAGCTTCTAACTCTTCTTCAATTTCATCGCTATTGATTAACT
>CAZZVG010000732.1:0-4173 GCA_964657295.1 Iningainema sp.
ATTCGTAATTATCGATTCTTTTTTCCACCGATTTTCTTTATGAGCAACCTGATTTTTATCGAGAACAATTACATCAGCTTCGTAGCTAGCATTCTCGACTTTTACAACACATTCTTTAGGGATTGAGTAAGGTAATTTTAGGCGTAAAATCTCTAGAAATAATATGCCAGCAATAAACCCAGCGACATCAGAATGTGTTCCCGTCGGTTTAGGCATTTCAACAATTACTCCATTATGCAGTTCGTAGCGCTTACCTGTATTTTCTGGATACCATTCGATAAATTCATCGAAGGTATATAGCTTAGGTTCTGTTTGTGTTTGAGTCATAAACGCATATCTTTATCTTTCGTTCAATGTATCGTTATATCCTCAGATTCACAAGTTGGAGCAAGCCCAGGGCGATTAATGTTGTCAGTCAGTATCTCATATCTTGCAAGTTCGTCCAAAATGAGTTAGCATTAAATTTGCATCATATTTAGTGCAGGGCGTGTTATGGATATTAGCCGTGATATTGATTCTCTCTCTAACTTCAAGCGCAATACGCCGAAGTTCATTGAGCAAATGAAACAAACAAAGGAACCTGTAATCTTAACCATTAATGGCAAGGCAGAGGTTGTGATACAGGATGCACAAGCCTATCAAACCCTTCTTAATCGGCTTGATTATCTTGAAACGGTTCAGGCTATAGAGCAGGGTTTAGAGGACGTAAAAGAGGGTAGAACCGTTCCTTTGGGGGATTTTGAAACAGCGATGCGGAACAAACATGGTATTTCAGGTTGAACTCTCCGCACACGCTACCCAGGATATTGAAGAACATTATGTATGGATACAGGAACGCAGCCCTGCCGCCGCTGAAAGATGGTTTAACGGCATTATGGTTGCAATTCATACCCTCAAGGATTTCCCGGAGCGTTGTTCAAAAATACCGGAACAGAAAAGCTTTACCCAGCAAATACGACATTTGATTTATCAGAAACACCGTATTATTTTCACGGTTCAGTATACTATAGTGTATATCCTGGCAGTGCGTCATACTGCTAAAAAGCCTTTAGAAAATGAAGATTTGGAAGAGGTTTGAGAGGATTAAGATTCTTTGCATACCTTCGCACTGAAGAGATTACAGAATTCGTACTACAATCACAAACGCTGTCCTGAAGATGGTGGCAGAAAAGGTCTATACAGTGCTCAAAGAATTGATTACACTAGGTAGCGATGCTGATTGGAATGGTTCAGGCTACATTCCATCACGGAATAGTTGAGGGATAATCAATTATAGGAATAAACAATTGAACTCAAGCTTTCTAATTTCTCTGACTCAGCGCTGTCGTGCTTTGTGGCACCCTACCAGAGGTTTAGCGATCGCCGAAGCTTCTGTGATTGGTATCGTTGCGGCAATATCTGCTGTTATACTCAAACTTGGAACACAATGGCTAGGACAATGGCGAGTACAGACGACTGACATGTTCCCTGCTTGGCTGACATTACCAACAATCGGGCTTTGCCTGGGGTTTTTGTCGGGCTTTCTCATAGAAAGGTTAGCCCCAGAAGCGAGTGGTAGTGGTATTCCGCAAGTAAAAGCAACTCTAGCTAATATCCCAATGAGACTATCATGGCGCGTCGCTATTGTCAAGTTAGTCAGTGCCATCATAGCTTTAGGTTCAGGGATAACTCTGGGAAGGCAAGGCCCTACAGTCCAAGTAGGATCTGGTTTAGCAGCCGGAATCAGTCGTTTGGTGCCCACATCCCCAGAGCATCGACGACAGATGATCGCTGCTGGTGCGGGCGCTGGTTTGTCAGCAGCTTTCAATGCGCCAATTACTGGTGTATTGTTTATCGTGGAGGAGTTACTCCAAGATTTATCAGGACTGACGCTCGGAACAGCAATTATCGCCTCGTTTATTGGTGGGGTAGTATCACGGCTATTGGGTGGTAGCCCTCTCCAATCTCTACTGCAAACCTCTGGCTATTCTAGCAGTTTCTCAGTTCCAGAGATCCCATTTTACCTAATTTTGGGAATTTTAGCTGGGTTGCTGGCGGCATTGTTTAATAAAGGTCTGATTTTTAGTATTAAATTTTACAGACGATTCCACATGAGCTTACCCGTGCGGATAGCTGTAGCTGGGATGATCTCTGGTATTGTCGTCGCTTTGCTACCCGGTTCCTACCGTAATACTACTAGGTGGGGAGAGTTTGTCATTACTGGTTCGGCTAATCCTTCTTGGGCAGTGATCGCCTTTGTTGTTGAGTTTATCCTCACCTTGGTTGCCTTTGGCTCAGGAGCGCCTGGGGGATTATTTGCGCCTAGTCTCGTATTGGGTTGTACTCTTGGCTACTTAGTCGGTGTCTGCCAATCTCACTTTTTAGGAGCTGCTTCCCCCATCACTTATGCTTTGGTGGGGATGGGTGCATTTTTTAGCGCTGTTTCCAAAGTGCCAATCACAGCAATTGTCATTGTCTTCGAGATCACGATGGATTTTACTTTGGTGCTACCGCTGATGATTGGTTCTGTAACATCCTACTTAATTGCTGACAAGATATTGCCAGGTTCACTATATAACAAAATTTTAAAATTAAATGGCATTGATATCGACAAAGAAATTCTTGCCGAAGGAATATTGACAAAATTAACAGCAAATGATGTGATGGAACAACGGGTAGAAACTCTAGAGGCAGGAGTGACTGTAGATGAAGTAGTGCAAGCTTTCTCCCGTTCTGATCATCGAGGGTTCCCGATTGTAGAAGACAACAAATTAGTAGGAATTATTACTCAAAGTGATTTAGTAAAAATACGTACTCGTAACTTAATAGGTAATACTCCCGTCAGGCAAATTATGACTAGCAGTCCATTGACTGTTAGCCCTGTTGATAACCTAAGCAAAGTCCTATATTTATTAGATCGCTATCAAGTCAGTCGTTTGCCAGTTGTTGAGAGACGGAGGTTAGTGGGGATTATTACCCATGCAGATATTATCAGTGCCGAAGCAGATTATCTCAATGGTCAGAACAAGCAAACTGGACCGCGACGAGAACCTTCTTATGTAGTTTATCAAACGCAATCGCCAAGCACCGGGACAGGTAGATTATTAGTACCGATCGCTAATCCTGACACAGCCGGAATTTTATTAGAAATGGCAGCAGCTATTGCCAGCGATCGCCATTATGAAGTAGAATGTGTGCAAATAATGCTTGTCTCCCGCAACACAACCCCAGCAGAAGCAGAGGTAAGGACAACAAAGAGTCGGCGCTTGCTGCGACAGGCAGAATTTATGGGAAAAAAGTGGAAAATTCCTGTTCATACGCAAATTCGAGTTGCTCATGATATAGCGTCTGCAATTCAGGAGACAATTGAAGCGCGACATATAGACTTGATGTTAATGGGTTGGAAGGGTAACACTTCTACCCCTGATCGGATTTTTGGCGATGTTGTGGATACTCTCATTCACAAAGCCACCTGTGATGTTATGCTGGTGAAGCTAGGTACAGTCAACTACTTCACAGAAGACGGGACAAGAGATTTGTCGATAGAACTCACAAATAAATTATCCCCTAAAAAAGCCTCTGCAACTTACTCGTTTAACCGTTGGTTATTCCCCATGACTGGTAGCCCTAATGAATCGGTAGTCATTAAACTACTTCCTTCCCTGATGAATTTAAGTCATAACCCACAACCAGAAGTTCACCTCACTCAAGTATTTAAGCCATCTGAATCAAAGCCAAATATGGCACTCTTAGAACAAACCAGCCGCCAGCTTCTTAATGACCGTAAATTAAATACTACATCAGTTTCTATGATTCCAGTTAAGGCTGATTCTGTTTCTGATGGAGTGATTAAGTTGGTGAAAACTGAACGTTATGATGTTGTCATTTTGGGGGCTACTGTTGAGGGAATGCTACAACAGGCTATTATTGGCAATATATCAGAGGCGATCGCCACTGGTGTAGAAAGTACAGTGATTTTAGTTAGAGGGGCGATAAATAATTAAAGTAAGAATTCTTTGACAGTTTCTGAACCTCAAATTATACAGTTAACATGATAGCGATAGTTATATTTATTATTTTATTTATTGCATTTACAATACTCTAAGGTTAGGTCTGGGTAGATTTTTAAAAGCGGTAAAGAAAGGAGAGATTCTCATGAGTATGGTAGCCCACAGATATCTCCCACCTTCGGCA
>CAZZVG010000733.1:0-4168 GCA_964657295.1 Iningainema sp.
CAAGATACTTGACCCTTTGCCCTAGTCTGCTAAAGTTACACGCTAATACGACTGGCAGTAGTTGCAATTACTATAAATCAGGGAGGAAAATATATCGGTTTTGCTACCAAAGATATTGCTCAACTAATAAGTCAACTGCGTGAAGAGGCTCGCGCATTTTGCGATGGACGCAGTTTATATACTGTTGGTGTAGAAATGCCAGAAATGCTTTACCAGTATGTTCTATTAAATCGTAGCCTTAGTAAAGTAAAAAACTTCCAAAAACAGATAGATCCTGAAGTTATTTTTTTATGGGATGAAGTGACTTGGGATGATGGAATGCAGGAATTAAGAGAATTATTTCAACCTAATATTACACATACTGAATTATTAAGTGGCAACCAAGATATTAAACTAAATACTTTGGCGGACTACGATTGGTACATACGCTTCGCAAATCAAGATAGATCGACTTTCAACGTTCACTCTTGTCCTTCAATAAAAGTTTCTGACATTCTGCAAAAGATAGGTCATCCAGTACCTCAGACAGGGGGAATTAGAAAGACTGAACTCAATACCCTTATGAATTTTTCTTTGCCTGACAAAATTGATAAAATTTCGCATATTATACAGTCTGAATTTGAGTTAGATACTTCCCCTAAACTTCTTGGTGTTGGAAATGAACCTTTCTAATAACATCTTCTCTCCTAGGGTAACAACCTAAAAAGTGTCAAATAATACTCAGTAACACGATGATTCCGAGAAGGAAGATCGATTCCCCGAATCATAACCAACGATACAAATCGTTGCGTATGGCTATTGCCACAACCCGTTATCATAACTAGGTTTAAAGTTTTTAACTGCTTTGAAAGCGATCGCTATTATCCTTCGGAAATCAGTGCCGATTTTCATACTTATCTTGAAGCGAATAGCTACAGACCAGAATCAGCAAGCTATGAATGTGTTGACTGCGACGAATAAGGAATAATCATGTCAGAGTCTTTTTCACAGGCAGCCGCAAGGCATTTGTATGACGCAAATGTCTTGCTGAGTAGGCAGCGATGGGACAATGCAGTGTACCTTGCAGGTTATGTTGTGGAATGCTCATTCAAAGTCTTAGTGGAAAAATATATTGATCAAGCAGCAGTCAAAAAATACGGTCACGATCTAGCAGCACTCCAAGGCAAAGCAATGGAGAGGCTACGTTTGATGTATCCGGTACTTGATATCCAACTTCCAGCTTCCCGTACAACGGGAACCGTGCTAGATCAAGATCATCCAGCGCGACGCTATGCCAAGTCTGGGCTTTGGAATGAGATCCAAGCAAAGGAAGCGCTTGGGCGAGCAGAAGAAATTTATAGTGAGATTATTCCTAGACTAGTTTTAGACGGCAGAATTTCAAGTAAGGAACTTTAGAGGATGGCGATTAGTTTCGGTGAAACCTTTAACAAGGTACAGGAATGCTTTCAGGAGCCAGCTATATCATCACAACTAACACCAAATCTCCAGTCTGTAACGATCATCCGTGATGTTTATGGAGCAATACGGCTTTACCTTGAACCTGTAAAAGGTTCTCACCCTCAAGCAATATTGGGGGATTTTGGGGAAACGCTGCGTTTACTTCCGGCTGGTGCTGTTGATAATAACTACCTGGAAAAATTGGCAAGACTGGATTTTCAGAATCTAGTCGATAATCAACTGCCGGATACTCTGCGAGAGATGTTGCGTGAACTAGAAAGTGCAGCTAGACCCCTAGACTTTATCCTTCTAGATGCTAGAGCAGGATTCCACGATCTTGGTGGATTGGCAATAGCTGATTTATCTCACGCTGTAGTTATATTTGGCACACAATCCCGCCAAAGCTGGGCTGGATTTACTCACGTTATTCGTCGTCTGGCAAGACCACTGGCACAAGAACAGCTACCTGTACTATTAGTACATGCTCTGGCTCCTGCACTGAGCGACGCGGGAAGAGTTGGGATATTGAAAGCCTTTGCAGATCAGGCATATCAAATTTTTCAAACAAACTACTACTACGAAAGTGAGATGGTTCCGAACATTAACGATCGGGACGCACCTTTTACACCAGTCGTGCTGCCTTTGCTGGATGACCTACGAGGAGATATTGCTTTATTCGCTCGTGATGAAAGTCCAGCTATATGCTAGTCGCTTGTCAGGACTTGTTAGGGCGATCGCAAGCCCACCTTATCAAGAGCTAGCAGAGAGACTTTGCCGACTTTTTGGGCGGGAATTGAACAAGAACAATGGGGTAGGGGCATGAGTAATTTTAATAAAGAGAAACTGCTGGGATTGATGGTTGATATAGCACCGGGAAGGGGAACAGCAGAGCATGAAAGTGATGATGATACACTTTTCCTCAAGAACTTTCTCCCTGTTCCTGACTACCGCCGAGCCTTGGAACCGGACATACTGTTAATCTTAGGAGGACGCGGTGTAGGCAAAACAGAATTATTTCGTTTATTAGCTCTTCCCTCCGGGCGCGCCACACTAGTAGAACACTTAGGGATTAGGGCTTTGTCCTCGTTGGATAAAACAACATGGATTGCGGCTTTTGGTCGTACCAGACAAAAAGAAAAAACGTTCCCAGTGCCAGAAACTGTAGAAGCACGGATGCAAAATGTTAATAGCATTGATTGGCGTACTTTTTGGATTGGGTTGATGTTGGGAATAATGCTTCGGCAAAAAAGTGGAGCATTAAGTACGACCTGGGCTGACAGCATACCAATGGATATTCGTCAAGCTTTAACAGATAAGCTACCACTGCTATCAGACTGGCTTCCTCTGGTACGCCAGAATCTTGAACAGATGAATTATGCTCTAGATCTGTTAGACGAAAAATTGATCGAGGCTGATGAATGGCTATTTGTTACTTATGATGAATTAGACAGATTAGTGTCCTCATATAGTGAACTGGCTGCTCCCATTCGTGAACTTTTAGCTTTTTGGCTGGATCGGTGGCGTCGCTGGGTACGGATACGACCAAAGATTTTTTTGCGTACAGACCTTTTCCGAGAAGATTTTTTAGGTTTTCCTGATGCTTCCAAGCTACGAACACATCAGATAAATCTAGAATGGAAGCCTTCATGGTTGTATCAGTTGCTATTCAAGCGTTTAGCAAACTCTGGTTCGGAAATGACGGAGTATTTGCATATGGTTCCGAACCTAATCACCGAAAATAATACCGCTCTTGGAATAATTACAGCATCGGAAGAATCACTTTTTCAATTAATGATTGAGAAAATAATTGGCAAATTTATGGGTGCTAACGCCAGGAAGGGGTACACATATAGGTGGATTACCAATCATCTTCAGGACGCTGGAGGCAGAATTGCACCACACGCTCTTTTTTAAAGTTGTTCTCTTTAGCAGCGAAGAGTAGATTAGAAAATGAGCGCGAACCTACTCTGTCAGGAACTACCCTCCTACAGCCGTCCGATTTACAAGGAGCACTGATGGAGACTTCTGTTGATCGCATTCGCGAGTTAGCACAAGAAGAATATCCTTGGCTAGAAGCCCTGAAACCAAGTCTCTTAGGTCTTGAAGTCCCTATTGAAAAAACCAAGTTTTTGGAAGCACTTACAACTACACAATGGAGTGAACAACCAGCAAAACGCCCACCAACTTCAAAACCGGAGGAAGTTTTGAGCTATTTACTGCAACTTGGAATTGTTGAAAGCCGTTCTGATGGGCGCATTAATATGCCTGAGATTTACCTGTATGGATTTAAAGTAAAACGGCGGGGTGGAATTAAACGTCCAAAATGATACCCGCAACTAATTCATCGCTGTATCAGTGTTATGTATAAACTTAAACACTACCATCGCCACGTTGTATTGTCCGTGATAGTCTCATGTCACCATTTTTACCCAAGACAACGTTTGCAAGTTCCCTAGCTTGTCGCATTAAGTCAAGACGTTGTTTGCGGTTTACTCTAGAAACTTCTAGGGCTTGTTGACTAAACTCTACAGTTTGCTTGCTCAACTCTTTGATTCTGATTTGTAAATTAGGGTAAACTTGAGAACTCATAAAAACGGGCGAAAACAGCATAAGCCGGACTACGCTGGCTAACTTTTGTCAAAAGGGCAATCGCTTCTGGAACACGAGAATGGTGAGCTAAGTATGGGAGAATATAAACAAGAGCGAAAGCACTATACTCAGTATTAGACTG
>CAZZVG010000734.1:0-4167 GCA_964657295.1 Iningainema sp.
TATCATTATTTGCTGTTAATTCTGGAGTCACAGCGAAGGTAAGAACGGTTTCATCTATTCCTTTAAGCTCTAAGAGACTGTGTTTAACAATTTCATCTTCTTGTAAATAATCTGCTACAGCAGCAGAGACAAGTATTGTCCCAGGGGCAGCGACTTGTTGTAATCTTGCCGCAATATTCACACTAGGACCAATTGCTGTGTAGTCAGCGCGATCGACACCACCAAACATGCCGACAACTGCAGTGCCTTGGTGTATCCCACAGCGAAACTCAACGGCATTGCGTTTGTGGGTGTCGAACAAACCTTGCTCTTGCCACCTTCGGTTTAACCGCTCCAGCCCTCGCAGCATTCCGCGAGCTGTGCCGATGGCGCGGCGCACCTGTTCATTAGGTGTGAGTTCTTCTGGCGCTCCAAACAAAGCTAAAATGGCATCTCCCATAAATTTATCTACGGTGCCGCCGTTATCAAAAACCGCTCGGGTCATTTCTTCTAAATATTCATTGAGTAACTCTGCTACGCGTCGGGATCTTAAGGTATTTGCCAGTTGGGTGAAACCGACAATGTCACTAAATAAAACTGTAATTAAGCGTGGTTCTGGTTGTAAATCCAGGACTAAATTTCCTGTTGCAGCTTTTTGTACCAAAGCGGGTGGCAAAAAGCGCTTTAGTACCGACTCTGTGAGATAAGTATTTAACTCCACAACCCGGCGTTCATTTTCCTTCAAGGCTAAAAGATTTCGGACTTCAGCAAGAAGTTCCCGATCATTAAATGGCTTCGCCAAATAGGCATCCGCACCATGTTCTGTACCTTCAATGCGAGTTTCCTCATCCACTTTTGCCGTCAGTAAAATGATTGGTGTTCCTTTCAACTGCTCCTCGTTGCGGATAGTGCGGATCATCTCCAGTCCCGATACCAAAGGCATCATTAAGTCGCTTACAATTAAGTTTGGTATAATTTCTTTAGTTATACGGAAACCCTCTGAACCATCACGAGCCGTTCGCACTTGATACCCGTTAGCACGTAGAATACCAGATACATACGTACGGAGGTCGGGGTTATCATCTACGACTAGAATAGTAGATTGTGTCTTATTAGTTTCTAGTTCTAAAATTTGATCAGTGTGGTTTTCCTCACCATCTAAAAGTTCTAGAGCCGCCAATTCTATAAGAGCGCGACTCGGATTGACTTCACTAGGAACTTCGAGTACTTGTTCTGTCTGTAGATGAGCAGTTCCCGGCACAAGCTCTACCGTAAATGTAGTCCCCTCACCGTAAACTGATTCTACAGTGACTGCACCGCCATGAAGTTCCACTAATTCTTTAACTAAAGCCAAACCCAACCCACTACCTTCGTATGAGCGATTCGCTGAACCTTCAGCTTGCCGGAAGCGCTCAAATAGATGAGGAATTTGTTCAGTCAGAATGCCAATCCCGGTATCTTGTACTTGGAATTTACAATTCTTACCTGTATATTGCAAGATAACATGGATAGTTCCGCCAGAAGGGGTAAACTTCATGGCATTCGACAAGAGATTGTAAACAACCTTATCAAATTTTTCCATATCCAAGTAGACAGTGGGACATTGATCCATTCGGGAAACCAGATGCAGTCCCTTTTTCTCGCAGTAGGGGCGAAATGACTCGATAATTTGGCTAATAAACTCTACTAAATCGCAAGGACGGAAACTAGGCTGCATTCTACCTGCATCTAGACGTTGCAGATCTAGTAGTTGATTGACTAGTCGCAGCAGGCGGCGGGAATTGCGGAGGGCAATCTCGCATTGGGCAGGCGACAATCCCTCCAAGCTTGCTACGGCTGACTCTAAGGGACCTTGAATCAAGGTGATGGGTGTGCGGAATTCGTGGGAGATATTTTGGAAAAATTCGGTTTTTTGTTTGTCTAGTTCTAGCAAGCGTTCAGCCTGTTCGCGAGTTTTTTGATAAAGACGAGACTGCTGTACAGCGATCGCTGCTTGAGCTGCCACTGCTTGAGCTAACTCAATTTCCGATGAGAGCCAGGAACGTGTTTTGCCACCTTCACATAAAGTAATACTGCCGATGCTTTTGCCATCAGCAAGTAAAGGGACCACCATAAGCGATCGTGCTGGCACTTTTAAAGGTAAATTAAACCCATTAATTTCTATTGTAGCTTGTGTTGTATCCGTAAATACAACTGGCTGATGTGTTCGTAAAATTTCTTGCAGGACTGGATTTTCCTGAATTGACATGTTTGAACTGGGTAGAGGCAGAGAGTTAATAGATTGATTGCGCTCTAATTCAGCATTTGGATCTTGAGAACTGTCATACAAGCCGACACACTGAACAAACTCATCTTCCTCAGTCCACAAAGACAAAACACAGCCGTCTACTTGTAGAGCTTGTCCTAGTTTTTGGGTGATAGCAGCAAAGATATCTTGAGGATCTAAGCTAGAACGAATAGCTCTGGTAATTGTGTTAATTAAAGCTTCCCGCTTGGCAAGGGCATGTACTTGCTCATAAGCACGGGCTTGAGACAAAGCAAGAGCTGCTTGATCTGCTACTAACATGACTAGTTGTATTTCGTCTTCCCCCCAAAGACGGATATAATCGCATTGATGCAGTGCTAGCACTGCCATCAGTTCTTGTCGGCAAATTAATGGCACGACTAAGCTAGAGCAAATGTTAGCTGTAGCAAAAGCCTCTGTGCGATTCAATTGGTGATCACCCTTCAGGCGTTCATCTGCTCGCGCATCGTTAATCACTTGGACTTCGCGGGTTTCCCAAACCGTTTGAGCCAGTAGGACTGAGGCGGAAGAGGGGACAATGGGGTGAATGAGTTCGGGGGAGAAATTTCTTGTCCCTCCCTCTCCCTGTTCTACTCTCCCACTCTCACTTCCTCGCTTTTGGTAAATAAAACCTTCATCCAGCAAACGTTCATCTTGAAAAGGACGTAACAGACAAACGTCCACCTCCAGCATATGACCGACAGTGTCCACAATAATTTGCAGAATTTGCCGATAATCTAAGGCACTGCGAATCGTATTTGTAACGGTGTTCAGCAGTGATTCCTGACGTAGTGTGCGGGTGAGTTCGCGGGTACGTGCTTTTAAAACATTGTGGGTATCCAAAGCTTGGTGTACCACACCTTTGAGTTCTTCGGCTTCCCATGGCTTGGTGACATATTTAAACACCTTACCAGCGTTGATTGCTTCCACCAAGTCTTCGACATCAGTGTAGCCTGTTAAAATAATCCGGATGATATCTGGATATTGACTCGCGGTGAGGCTCAAAAATTCTGTACCGCTCATCATCGGCATCCGCTGGTCGGAGATAATTACAGATACATCTCCCTCTTTTGCCAGCAGATCGAGAGCGGCTGGACCAGAACTTGCCTTCAGCACCTTATAATCGCGGTAAAAGGTACGGTAAAGCAAGTCAATGTTGTCGGGTTCGTCATCAACAACCAAAATTTTAGGCTTACTGTTTGCGTTGGATTTCATGCACCGCTTTCCTGCTGCAATGGCAGTCGGATAAAGAATAATCTGATCAGGTAAGAATTGTTCTGAGTCAGGTGAGAGCAGAGCATTTTGAGCACTAATTTTGTTTGCTTACATAAGTGTTGAGAGAAACTTTTACTTACAACCATTTGCGCTCAGTGTGTACGCCTTGGACGAAATCTACACAAATTTAGCTTTTGATAACCTTCTACCTAGTCGTGTTCTGGGTTTTGATGCAATTCGGGTGTTTTGATCAATAAGAGTCTCCTAAGAGCAACTTTACAAACATCCGAATTTCCCAGGACTGGATAATGAGTTCTTTGAGGGTATATAGTCGGTTGGGAGAAACGCCCGATATAGTGCTGAGGAGCCAGCGCGGTGCCTCACCACAGCGCATGAGGCGTTTCCCTTAAGCAATCAAAGAAACGTCTCATGGTTGGTTAAGCGACTTGAAGCGAAGAAGTGTTCCTGAGTAGAACCCCTGATTACATTCCTTCTACTACCTACTTTTTGAGCCAGTTTAATTAAATCCAATTTGGTTAATAATTAAGTTTCCTTCTGACGCATGTCCAAGGGCTTAAATGAGGCAGCCTTATACCTAACTAACTAGTGTTGCCCAACGGGAAAGCAGTCGCTCCAACGGGGGGAACCCCAACGCCAGTCGCCTACGGCGGGAAAACGCCTCATGCGCG
>CAZZVG010000735.1:0-4166 GCA_964657295.1 Iningainema sp.
CGCTTGGTGTTTTCTTGATCTACGTAGTTGACCATAATAATTCGCGTGCTTAAATAGGATTTGCTGGGTTTACCTTGTATCAAATGGCATAAATCCAACACGGGGACGATCGCACCGCGATAGTTGAATAATCCTGCTATATACTCAGGAACGCGATGTACCTTTCTCAGAATCACCCTTGGGATCACTTCAACAACCTGAGAAGTATCAAGGGCATAAAGAGCATCTTCACAAGAGAAGAGTAACATTAACATTTTTTTACTATAAAATAGAAAATTAAAGAGTGAAAAAGTCGAATCAAATAAAGCCTTTAGTCCGAAAATGCTATTCTATTAACATACCTGACTTGTTGCCTACCTATGACATAATAACTTATTAGGTTTTTTGATAAACTTACAGATTTGTATCTAAAATTCATCTCAAGTTATTTTTAAACAAAATTATATTTATGCAAATTTTATAAAAGTGTAAGGTGGGTGAAGTTTATCTAATTCCATGCTAATTTAAATAGATCTGGGTGAATTTAAATTTAAAAATAAAAGTAGTATACCATGATTTGTACCTTTTATGTTCTAGGAGAAAGTAGGAAACATCAAATGTAAGCATCGAGCAGTTACGCATTTTGTAGCTTGACATTGCCCATCACGCCAGAATTTCACAAATCAGATAGAACTGCTGTAGATGCGAATAGCTATTCTGCATGAAGACGACCGAATTCAAAGGCATCGGGGGACGGCATTAGCTAGCTTCGCAAAAAAACGGCATGACATAAAAATTATTAATTAAATAGCTTGGAATTAAGTGTTATGAAGTTCTCTCGAAAATCGTTAAATATATCGCAAAAACTGCTACTGAGCATTTTATCATTTTGTATACCAATATTCATGCTGTTATATTTCACCGTGAGCGGAATTAACGACAACATCAATTTCGCTCGTTTAGAAGTTCTGGGAAATAAATTTTTAGAGCCTTTAAACCATCTCCTAGTATTGGTACCACAGCATCAGAGGTTAGTAGAACTTACACGAACAGGCGATCACTCAGGTTTCAATGACTTAGAAGCCACGAAAAATCTTATTGAAAAGAATCTCCAAAACCTGGAAAAAGAAACCAAAGCTTTAGGAGAAACCTTAAAAATCACTCCTTCAAGTTTACAGTCAGTGAATATGGAGCAATTACTGCCAACACAAATTATCAATCAATGGCAGATGTTACAAAGTAGTCAGACGAGCTTAAACCAAGAGCAATTGAATCGACAGTATAATGATTTAACAGGACGGATACGTGGACTGATTACCAGAGTTGGCAATACTTCAAATTTAATTTTAGATCCAGATCTCGATTCCTATTACTTAATGGATGTGGTCATGTTAGCATTACCAGATGCTCAACAACGAGTTGGAGAAATATTGTTGTTTGGGGAAACGACACTACAGACACAATTGACAAATGAAGCAAAAGTCAAGTTAGAAATTTATGCATCATCACTGCGACAGACAGATTTAGAGAGAATTGAGCAGGGAGTTTCAACGTCTCTTCAGGAAGATAAGAATTACTATGGTGTGCTTCCCTCTCTACATCAAAACATTCCACCTGTTCTAAACCTTTACAAAGCTGGTATCATAAAGTTTAAGCAGAAGTTGATACAGATTGCCACAACAGGTCAAGGAAATATTCGCAACCAGGATTTTTTTCAATTCGGAGAAGAGGTGATTCGGAATGGTTCGGAACTATGGAATGTTGGGACAATAGAACTGAATAAACTTCTTGAGAAACGCATTCAACATTATGAAAATACTCGGTTCATGTACTTAGTATTGAGTTTGACTGCTCTGGCGATCGCTAGCTTATTTGTATTTAGAGTGTCTCGGGAAATTTCAGTTCGCCTTACTCAAGTCGTTGCGATTACTAAAGATATTGCTAGAGGCAATTTAACACCACATATCCATGTCGATTCGCACGATGAAATTGGAGAATTGTTAATTGCTGTTGATTATATGGCTCAAGACTTAAGTACTTTGATTAGAAAAACTCAAGAATCAGGAATTCAAGTTTCTTCTTCAGCGACAGAGTTAAGAGCGACGACAAAGCGACAAGAAGTTGTCGTCATCAACCAAGCAGAATCTACGAGTCATGTTCTCAAAGCTGTCATGGAAATTTCGCAACTTATCGACAACCTGGCGACTAAAATGGGTGAGGTTGCTTCTAAATCTGACGAAACGGCTGAATTTGCCAGCAGTGGGCAATCAGATTTAGTTCAAATCGAAGAGAATATGCAAAATATGGAAAATGCTTCTAACAATGTTTATAACAAGCTAAAAATTATTAAGGATAAAGGAGATAATATTACATCTATAGTCACTACAATGGCTCATATCGCCGACAAAATTAATATTCTCTCTCTGAATGCTGCAATTGAAGCAGAGAAAGCCGGTGAGTATGGACAGGGTTTTGCTGTTGTTTCCAGAGAAATCAGGCGTCTGGCAGATCAAACTGCTGTCGCTGCTTTAGAAATCAAAAAAATCGTTAATGAGACACAATTGGCAGTCTCAGACGGTGTGGTAGAGATAGAAAGCTTTCTCGCGAAAGTTCGTCAGGGCGTTGCCGACATTAGTAAAATTAGCACAGAGTTTACCAAAATTATCGAGCAGGTGCAAGCTTTATCCCCAAATTTTGAAGCGGTGAGCATGGCAATGCAAAATCAATCCGATAATGCTAAAAAAATTAACGATTCTATGCTAGATTTGGGTCAAGGAATGCAACAGATAAAAAATTCGTTATGGGAAACTTATGCGGCAATCGAACAACTGAATAAAGCAGCATTCGGTTTACAAGAGCGGGTATCTAGATTTCAGGTAAATGCTTTACAAGCAACAAATGAAATCAATTCCTGCTTCACAGATTCATGAAATCCTATAATTTTTTTGTACTTGATTCAAACTTTTTTCTCTGTATGAATGCTGAGCTTTTCTACACTCATATCATTTCACTATAAAATGCCTGATGAAAATACCCAAAGTTCGCGTAACATCCGGGATTGAGGCAAGAGATCTATGTCTGCCGCTTACTGCAACAAAAGTTGCCAAAAATAAATTTTTGGTTGGCAGTGGCATCCCAATACGCTTCGGGTAAGAAATTTATTCGTTCAGGCAGGCAAGGGATCAGGGGTGAAATGAGCAGTGATACCGAAAGTTACGCGCTAGGACAAAGCAGGAGCCGCTTTCAATCCAAGCGATCGCCACGAATAAAACTGTACCAATTGAAGCGAATGTAATTTAGATGCTTCAAAGTCAAGTCGTGCCGTATTAAATTGCTGCACCAAATAGAGTATACTCAGCGAGATGGAACTAACGAGCAATTGCCACTCCTACAACAACTCTACAATAAGGTCATTATTCCTCAAGCTGTAAGGAACGAGCTTAGTAATGCCAGTCCCGAAAATATAAATCTTCATGAGCGTCAGCCGTGACATCATGGGCATGGATCATTTCCCAAGGAATATTCAACGCATCGCCGTCGAGAGACTGATAGGGTAGTAGGATGCGATCGCCGACTTCCTTTGATTCATTGCGCGTCACCGCAAAATGGTCATCATTCCAAGATGAAGCTACTATGCGTCCATCACGCTTTTTGACAGAGAGTGTGCTGCCTATCGTTTCAATGCGTCGGCATACCTCTTGTAATGATTTGAGTACAATCCCGGTGTGATCGCGTGACAGAGAAGTCATACCCAGGACTTGTTTGACTGCACGGCGGATCAGTCGGATGTGACATTCAGCAGCCAACTGGTGTCCTACACAAATGAAGATAGCGGGGGCGCTTGAGGGCGATCGTGAGATCAGTAATTTTTCCACTAATGCAAACATGTCTTCTCGCGGACATGCCGGACTTGTCCAAGTGGATGCATCGTACACTGATGGATTGCCTCCTTCCACCACCACCGTATAACCGGAAGTAATTGCCCCAACCACCATCTCCGGATCGATAACACCACACGACCAAACTGGCAACAATATTGAGTCCATGTCAGCAACTTTCTGTGCGATGTAGGCAACATTTTTGGAAGCCCGGACACCTTCGCCATGAGCGTTAACGCCTACATGTTCCCAAGGTTCGATGATGACCGAACAAGGCAAAAGTTAAAAGTTAAAAGGCAAAAGAAACCC
>CAZZVG010000736.1:0-4161 GCA_964657295.1 Iningainema sp.
GAAAGGAACATCGCCATCGATCCTGTTGCCAAACTTCGCAACCAGCTTCTACGAAGACCCGCAGGAGTAGTTGGCATAGTCTTTAGCACGACAGGCTTCACCGAAGCAACAATTATTTTAGCTCAGTATAATGCTAATCAAGCTATCCTGCTTTGGGAGCAAGACGATCTCGGCTATGCTCTACAGCATCAATCAATGCGGCAGGGACTTGTGAGAAAATATCGTTACTGTATTGAGCGTGGATTGCCCAACTATAACCTGACCGGCGGAGACTTGTCATGAAATTAGCTTACCTCATCACCGAACACAAAGAGACTGCACTGATCCTCAAACACCTTCTCCCTCAACACCTAGTGCAAGTTACTGAAATTGTCGCTACCAGCACCCGCTCCAGTGCCCAATCTCTTGCAGGTACTCTCATGTCCGAGCGATCGCGCCCCGTCGCCTTAGTCTTAAATGCTAATACCATCGATACATCCTCGATTCAAGAACAACTCAGCACGATTACCACCTTACTATTGCCTGCCTCCTCTGGGGCACCCTACCAAGTTTTCCTAGCTGCTCCAACTGTCGCGACTCTCCTTCTACAGAGTGCCACGTCACTTAAACCAATCTCAGAATTACTCTCCGGCTTAAGCACCGAGCAAATTCAATCCCTCCAACAGCAGCCCCTGCTACAACAAATCACCCAATTTCTCACCAATGCTTTCGCTCAAGCTGCTTAAAAAGGAGGATTGCTCTTATCAACGCTGTTTCCAATGACGTAAGAGGCGAAGGATAATAAAGCTTAGCAAAGCGGCGATCGCACCAATGCCCAAGCTCAAAACAAAGACTTCGATTCGGTAATTCGTGAGAGAGACTTTACCTTTAGGAGGATCTTGGATGAGAATGACAGCAACGGCAATTTGGCTAGTAGCGAGTGCGATACCTGCAACTGCGATCGTATTGTTTAGAGTGCGATCGCTTTTGGTTTGTTCAATATCGATAATTCCCTGAATTGTCTTAATGGTATTTTCCATCAATGTCAACTTCGGGCTAAGATTAGCTTGGTCTGCCTCAATTTGTTCTAAAAACTTTTCTTGAGCGAAGTCTCCGAATACTTGGAAAAATTGCCAATCACTATTGCTATCTATTTCCTTAAGCTTTTGCCAACGTTTATTATAGTTACTAACGTTAATTTTTATTGTACGTCGTTGGTCATCCAAATAGCTGAGATTATTAGTATATTTTAATAATATTTCGGGAGTTTCAGTTAGAACTTTTTGCAATCCATCAATCTGATTTCTTGGACTGCGACTTAGCATATTTAAATTGCCGACTGTTGCTTGCACCAACTTAGCAGCCTGCTTCAAATTCTCTTTGAGACTGCGACTTTGTGTGTAAGCCCAAAGTATTTTGTGGCGATAGGCAAATAGCCGGATTAATTGCGGATATAACTTAGCAACACTTTCGCGAATGGCATCGATTTTGAGATCATGAGGAAATAGACAAATTAATACATGATCCCCATCACTCTTGAGTTTCCCTTGTGAAGGAATCTGCCAGACTTCAAAGACAGTTCCTCCTAAAAACTTACCTTTTAAATGTTCCGTCCAGTTTCCTTTATGAGGAAATATTAGCTGATTATAACATTCTTTTGCAGTTTCTTCAGAGTCCTGATTTTCTGTTGCCAATTGCCCCCATATAAGCCAAGTTTGACCGAGTTTAGGTTGGCAATTGTCTGAATTTATTTTCTCAAGAACTTCTGCTTGTATTTTTGGCAAACAAGTGATAGGTTGAGGAGAATATTTATAATCAGGAATATAGTTAGCAGTACAATCTACCTGCAAACCATAAGTATCTCCTAACTGTACAGGGTAATAAGATCCATCAAGCCCATCCCCAAATCTTTCTTGGTGGTCATTTGAACCTAACAACTCTACGTAATCGGAACTTTCTTTTTCAGCGAGTTTTAATTCTTCTAAACGCAGCTTATCTAAGTTATAGTCATAAATTTTTTGCCAAAAATGCTGACGGTTACTATCGATTTCTTTCTCATCTTGAGCTAACCCTACTCTCAGGTCATAGAGAAATAAATCAACAGTTGGCCCGCATTTCTCACAAGCAATAAAAAATCAATTTACATGACCTGATGTCAGACATTTTTTTGATACATCATCAATTCAATTGACGTGAGCAAATAAATTCAGTAGAAACACGCGGTTAAAAATATAATATAATTACTATATTTGCCTCAGTATTAAAATTGAAATGCTGTGTTCATAAAATTAAACATTTCAAAACCAGACTTGGATAAAACTAAGTCCAAAGTATTATTAATTAGAGGGAAATGAAATGCATCTTGACTTTATATTAAGCTGTATTCGGGAGCATTTTTAAGCATCTGTAAGCAGCAGCAAAAATCTGTTTGTATGGACAAGAACTACTAATTGCAATTAAAATTCGCCGTGCGCTTATAGTAATCAGTGCTCCTAACTTCAATAATTTGGTACGAATGGTCCCAACTTGAGCGTTTTGTAATTCGGTTTTAGCTAAACATTGATGTCGGAACGCATTCATCAAAACGTAAGCTATAGAAGAAAACCACAAGCGTAATTGATTTCCGGCAAATGAGTGTGTACTGGTGCGATCGCTAAAAAGTTCCAGTTGTTGTTCCTTAAAGCGATTTTCCATCTCCCCGCGTTTACAGTATTTTCGTGTGTAGAGTTGAGCAGGGGGTACTTTGTTGCTAGGAATTGAAGTTACAACGAAACGAATATTAGTCCCCGAGGCTCCATACTCAACTTTAGAAACAACACGACGACTACAACTCCAAGATTCAAGAGTTTGATAGTTTAAAGAACGATACAAAATTGAGTTATCAATCAGTTCGGACGCTTGTTGCTGGAGTTCTTCATCTGGGATAAATAGAGTTTCTAAAAATGAAACTACAGTTGTCAATTTTTTTTCAAACTCAAGCTTAGCTTTACTTTGCGTCGCAGTAGCCATCTTAATTAAACGACTGTTCTTCGCCAGTCCAAAAACGTAATCAGCTCCACATCTTCAGGACAATGTTCGAGACGATTTAATGTACTTTTTCCTGCTAATATAACTGGTTCACTTTCTATGCCAATTCTTTTTTGTAACGCTATAGCAAACATTGGATCATGACGTAATTCTTCATGATCGTTCAAGTCTTCATATCCCATAACCAGCCCGTATATCCGTTGTGCAATTAAGCTTTCTATTGAATGGTCAATTCGATTTGGCTTTCGATAATCTTGGAAACACTGTGCAAACTGTGATGTTATTTGCAGTTTTCTGTCTATTTCAGCAATTAAACTTAACCCTGCATCAGATGTTACCTGTCCCCCAGCGAAATTAACTACGACTGGGGGTGACTTTGGTTGTTCAAATTTGAACTGTTTTGGGAGCGATCGCGAAGCTTGTTGACCCATGTTTTAAAACTGCCAAGATGCTTGCTCTATATACATTATAGCAGGTTTAACCCACTTTTTTTTCAGAGTTTGTGAGAAATGCGGGTTAAACCAGACTTCTGCTTCATCCTGAGTTGATTGATTCGTTTCCCTCTCTTCTTCCTCCTCAACTTCCTCCGATCCTGGGCTGTTTATTTTCTCTTCCCTTCTCAACAGCTGCATCCCAATCTCGTGCGCTACATACCCTACTTCCCCAATATCCAACTTTCTCAGAAGTATCATCCGCGCTGCTAATTCAGTATTCAATGCGCTGGATGCTAACAATCGTTCACCAAAGCGCCGCAACCACGCCAACAATTCTGCTTCACGAACATCTTTTGCCGCCAAAAACCCCTTCACTCTTCCCTTAGTCCAATTTTCATTCACCCCTGTCAACAGTTCCAGAAACAAAGCTTTATACTCTGTATCTGTTAATATACGTGGTTTTACTACTGTGTTTCCTCCAGTTGACTCTCTTGCTGGATTGCCAAACCACTGCTGTAAAACCCTTTTTAACCACTGCCAAAGCCGTTTAAGCATCTGCCTTGTATCCCATCCATCAAATTTTTAGGGGATTGATGCAAATGGCAAGCGTTTATAGCGGTTTTCAACTGAGTGGATTACATTCGTAGGGGCGAACCGCTGTTCGCCCTTAGAGGGTGTTTATAAAATAAATCTTAAGCAGTTGAGCAACGATGCTTACGGG
>CAZZVG010000737.1:0-997 GCA_964657295.1 Iningainema sp.
ATTCATTGAGGTCTTCTAACAAATTTGTGGCAATTTCCAGTTGTTCATTTGCCGTGGAGGAAAGAGCTTCGCCTATAGCATCGTACCATATGCCTGCTTGAGCGTAGATAGTAGCTTTTTGTTTGTATTGGTGGCTGTCAGAAAGTGTAGTTTTCAAAGTTTGTGGCATTTGTACAACCTCAATTTCTGCCCTAGCAAGTAAATTCCGAGATGGATGGTTACGGTTAGACAAGGTTTCCACTTGCCAAAGATATCTTTTACCCAAGCTTAACCCCGGTAGCTGAATAGGCAACGATAGCTTCACGATCCCGGGTAAACTTTGCAACTCATGCTTATAAACTAGCTTGCTGGGATCGTCATTGGTGTCAAACTCATACAGGGTAAATTCCATCGGCGTTGGTTTTTCGTCAGGTACAAACCAAGCAAATGTTGGGTGAGACAAAGTAGTTTGCCCAACGTGTGTAATCGGAGCAAGTAGGGTGAGCGATCTCCCACTACTGAGTTTGCCCCCTCCCCTAACGCCTGATGAGTCTGTATAGACAGTTGGCGGCTTCAGATCGCGGGGTGGCTGATATGCAGCTAGGGCAGGCTGAGTGAACGAGAACATGACGATCAAAGCACAACTTATTAAAACCTTGATATCAATAATTTTTTGCAGCCACTTCTTCTGAGTCATCTTCTACTTTACACCAAAAGCATTGGAAACCATATTTGAAACTCATAAGTAGGTCGAAAAAATAAGTCATTATTGGTTCGTAGTTGCGCTGCAGCGCAACTACAAACCTTTTAACTCGTTTTACAAAACTTTACATAATTGGTATTATTTTCGCCGACTTACTTATAGCAATCCTGTTTGAATTGTAAAAATGCGAAGCCTCAGAAACCCTGTTTTTGTGCGTTTACGAATGATTTAGGATTCCTATAGCAATCCTAAGTCATTCGTGAACAATAGATGATTTTGTAGGGTGGGCACTGCCCACCAAATCTAGTAATGGTG
>CAZZVG010000737.1:1091-4158 GCA_964657295.1 Iningainema sp.
CCCACCCTACGCTCGAATTTCACAAATTAGATAGGATTCTTATATTTAGTTTATTATTAAAGTGAGTTAAATACATTACCTATTTCAGTCATTTATATTTCTGAAAAATACATTTATTCTTTGTTTTTACTTAACGTATTATTTTTTAACCAAGAAATAATCTGATAAGGTTATTGTATCAGTCATCTAGATTTCTGAAAAATACATTTATCTTTTCTCTGATGGTACGAGCACATCAAGCAGTTGGTCTATGACTCTTTGCCAGGTAAATCCTGCAGCTACAAATAATGGTCCCCTAGTGCGTGCTTGAGATCTAAAATCCTGACGTTCGATGATTACTGTCATCAGTTCAATTAAATGTTTTATGTCAGGGAGTAGCATTAATCCAGTGTTATGCTCGTCCAGTCTACATTCTTGAAGTTTGCTTTCTATATATAGAGCAAAATCTTGTGTAGTAAAATCATCTGTCGGTCCACCTTTTGTACAGATCACGGGCAATCCACAAGCAATTGCCTCTAAAACTGGCATATTAAAACCTTCTGTAAAATAAGGGGATACATAAGCATCGGCAGCTTGATACAACTGTGAGACTTTAGAAAAGGGTAATGTTTCTCCAATGTATATCAACCGCTGCATAATCTTTTCTGTGTCAAAATATTTCAGATCTTCAATATTTTTGAGTAAAAGCTCCTTAGATGGGTATAAAGAGTCTAAGCCTTTTAAAACTAATTTTGCCTCAGGATATTTCTCCATAACTACAGCAAAAGCATTCAATAAAAAACGAAGCCCTTTATTGGGAGTCATTGCACCGACATTCAGAAAAATAAACCCTGACCAACCCAGTTCTGAACGCAATTTATGCCGCTCACATTCACTTAAAGGTTTATATATATTTGGATCAACACCATGTGGAACTATAACTACACGCGATGGGTCAGCACCACTATGAATAAATCCTAAGCGTGACCAATTAGAAGGTGTGATAATAATGCTATCTGAGCTACTATGAGCTTCTTTAAGGGAGGAAGAAGTTGATAACATATTAGAAGTAACTCTGCCTAATTCTGCAGTACCAAACACACAGGTTTTTGGTGCAGAAGAGGCAACAAGATTATATGGGTAACTGATACGTAATACTGCGTCAACTTGCTGGTTTGAAGAAGGCTGAGGAATGGTTTGCAGTGCTGTTTCAGCTGGTTTATCAAAAATTCCATTGATTGATTGCCAATCTTCTTGAAAAAATGGCAAATCTTCCTGAAAAATATTGACGCTCGGTCGCTTTAGTAGTTCTAAACACTGAAATTGATTAATAATTGAGTAGGAATGGGGAATGAATCGCCATCCTTGAATAACGATGTTTGCCATAACTATAAAGGAAAGAAAAACATGGACAGAACTGAATTTGCCCAAACTGGGCAGTCAGTTTGGTAGCTTGCTAAGGATTGTGAATTTAATAAGGTTGCAACTTTCGTAGGGTGCGTGATCGATCGTAACGCACCATTATGGATGCCTATAGACAGGGAATAAAATCCCTGCTAGTATATTGAGCGGGTAGGTGCAAGATGTGAATATAGCTAAGTAGCAATGCACATTACTTCATGACTGCTCTATAATACTACTTAAGCGGTAAGTCTTAAATAATCAGGAGCAGCCTAGATCAAATTTTCAAAAACTTTGGAAAAAGGCACTCCCAGAAAAAGTCAAGTTTTCAGGCAGTTCAGCATCTACAACAAAGGCGGGGATGCAGTTTGATCAGACCTCGTCCTAAGAGAAACTAATAAAGAAGAATTGCAATGAGAATAGGCATCATTTCTGAAGCTCCTTCAATGACAACTGGCTTTGGCGTTACTTGTAATCAAATTATGTGGGCACTAGTACAAGCAGGTCATTATGTGACTTGCTTTGCACTAGGTCTGTCTGGAGAAACATTTGACCGCTCTAAGTTTCCGTGTACAATATGGGCAGCTGGAGGATATGCTTCACCTGATGTAATTAAAAACTTGTCTGATTTTGTCAGATATGAAAATTTAGATTTAGTGTTAATAAACTTTGATCTAGGCAAAGTGCAAATATGGGTAGGGGCTTTACAGTATGTAAACTGGAGAAAAACAACCGTATCTTATTTTGTGAGTGATGGTCTCCCTATATGTGATGATTTTGTAAAATCATTATCAGTTATGTCGGCAAAGATAACGGCAACACACTCGGTAGCCAATTTTCTTGAACAGAAAGGAATGGGTGGGGTTATCGTAGCACCTCATGGGGTTGATCCTAATATTTTTCGTCCTTTAAGCAATCGAAAAGAATTGAGACAAAAAGCGGGATTGGAAGGAAAATTTGTTGTCGGCGTTTTTGGGCGAAATGTTGAAAGAAAGCAACATCCTCGCGTCATGATGGCTATCCAACATCTCAAAAAAATAGGAAAAGCTTCTGATATAGTGCTTTACCTTCACTGTCAGGTGAAGGAGGCATTGGTAGGAGCAGGGAGTTGGAATCTCAAGGAATTAGCAAGAGATTTAGAGATAGATGATCTGGTTATTTTTACTGCGAATAATTTTAATCAATTCACAGGCGTTCCATATCTTCAAGATGACGTTAACTTACACCCTCAATCAGAACCACAAAAAACGATTACACCAGAGCAGCAACTATCTATGCCTCATAACTACAATTATGTTGAAAGGCTTAACTGCTGCGACCTCATAGTAAATGTCTCATTCTGTGGAGGCTTTGAACTTGGTTTGATAGAGGCACAGTCTTGTGGAGTGCCTGTAGCAGTAACCAACGATGGAAGTATTATGTCAGAGGTAGTGGGTGAGGGAGGAGTGTTGTTAGACCCAGTAGATATCGGTGTTTGGGGAACAGGAGCAAGACAATTTTTTGTGTCGCCTCATACTATTGCTCAGACAATTCTAACTGTAAAAGAAGACTTACACTTACAGAGTGAACTCAGAAGCAAAGGGATGAAAAATGCTTCCAAGTATTCATGGGATATCTTAAAAAATGCTGTTGTCAAGGTAGTACAGGAATTATGATGTCTTCCTCGACCTTCTTTCCGTGGGCTGCT
>CAZZVG010000738.1:0-3558 GCA_964657295.1 Iningainema sp.
ATTGTAGATTTGACTGGTGGCGCACCAGAAATGAATTATGGATTTAAGCCATTGCTAGAAGCAGCAATTGCAACTGGTAAACAAGTCATTGTCAGATCTAATTTAACTATTTATTTTGTCGATGGGTTTGGTGATTTGCCAGAATACTTTGCTAAAAACAAAGTACGGATTGTTGCTTCTCTGCCCTGTTATCTGGCAGACAATGTTGATAAAATGCGCGGCACTGGTGTCTTTGATAGTTCAATCAAAGCGCTGCAATGGCTTAATCATCTTGGTTATGGAAAAGAAGCAGATTTAATTATAGATTTAGTCTATAACCCACAGTTACCCACAAGTGAAAAATTTTCCCTGACACCACAGCAAAGTCAGCTAGGACAAGATTACAAAACATTTTTGCAAGAACATTTCGGCATTGTGTTTAATAATCTCTTCACCATCACCAACATACCAGTTGGTAGAACTAAACTGCAATTAGAACGGAAGAAATTGTATACTCCGTATCTAAAGTTTTTAGAGTCGCATTTCAATCCCGGTACCGTTGAACAATTAATGTGTCGTGATGAACTTTCAATTGATTATCTAGGGCTAGTGTATGATTGCGACTTCAATCAAATGATGAATTTGCCAGCGAAAACTCGTAACGGGGAAAACCTGACAGTCACCAAGTTGCTACAAGCCAATCATTTAGACTTGATAGGCGAGATACAAACTGCTGCTTATTGCTACGGTTGTACTGCAGGCTGTGGTTCTAGTTGTGGTGGTGCTTTGTTATCAAGCAGTTAGCTGTTGGCAGTTGGATTATTAGCACTAAGCACTTATATGGCTTTAAAGTCATGCGGTTACAAAAACTGTTACGACACCATATTGATCATGGGATGGGTTTACGATGAAACTAATTAACTCTCCTCACACTACACTGATCACCGTGGACTCAACTGAGTTTCCACGGTTTTTTTATGCCGTAGAGCCTGGGAGCGCGAAAAGTATTGGCACCTGTAGAAACACCAAATCAGAAAGCGTTTCCAACAGCTTGTTGTTGAAAACCCAAACGCGATCGCTCATTGCGAAATACCTGTATCATTCCTTGAGTATAAGGCAGCAACAATGCCTGTTGTGTCAAATTTACACGCCCTTCTAATTCATCTGCCAATAATTGACACCATTTTTCTGTCATTTCCCATTGGATTCCCACACCAACGACCACCATCTCACATAAAGGAAGTAGTTCCTGCTCTAATGGTGCTATACTCCCCTCTAACAAACACAACCATAGGTAAGCTTGGAACATACTTAAGTCACGAATGCAAGAGTGTGCTATGGGATGTGCTGTAAATACCCCTCTACGGGTACGATGATTTGGAAAAAATTGAATAAGTCGTTTGTACGTTGTTTGAGCAATATCCGTAGTAGCTGCGAAGATTTGCTCTACAAGCATGAAAGTTGGAGAATCCACATCGTGCTTGTGAGCAGCAACACAAACTCTTTGCCAAGGCATAGCGACTTGCTCTTCAACAAACTTCAAGTAGGGAGTCAATAATACCTTCTCAGCAAGTGTCAACTTTGTAAGGATAAGTTTGTTGCAAAAATTTAACTGTGTTGTCATAAAGCCAAGAGCACGCCAGTCTTTAGATGCCAAGTGTTGCTCTTGAAATACTACTAACATAGGTTCTAGCGCATAAGCTAATTCCTCAATCACTGGTATACCCCACATTGAAAGAGAATTCGCCTCTAGTTTTTCTGTAGGTGAGTCAGGATTTAAAGACTGCTGTTGATAGATTTCCAATATTTTTCGATAAACTCGAAAAGCAAATTGAGTTATTCGCTTAGCCTCTTTCAAATCTATAATATTTGGAATGTAAGCGTATAAAGTCTTCGTTTGTATCCACGCCATTTGGCAGTTGATATCTAATACATGATCTTTCAATTTAGTAGCAGTTAAAGCTCTACCCTGTGGTGAAGCTGCTTGTTGCAAAGAATTGTAAGAAGAGGCATTCTCCAAAGATACAGAAGATAAATCAAGTGTATAACGCAGTTCCCAAAGGTTGAGCAAGCGTTTAACTGATGAAGTTTTAACGACTTGAGCGGTTTTTAGCATAGATTTTTCTTTTTTATCAAGAAATAATATATTTGCTTTATAAACCTTTATAAGGTTATTTATCTTGAATTCTTTGACACACGACATTTGAAATCATAAACATCGTCAATATATAGTAATTTTAATCAAGAAGAGGTTATCTTTGCTTTACGAATTTTTTGCTCTTGACTTCAAATGTATGTAAATTTATTTTACCAGATAAACGTGCAAGGATGAACACACCATCCACTTCAATCTGTAGAGGATTCGTGACGAATCTCAACAGGAGTGTAAGATTACCTATTTTCTTTCCAAGCTTTTTTAATTTTTAATTTTTAATTCCAAGGTAGGGGGGATCTGAGCGTTGAAACCTCCTACCTTTATGAAGAATATGCCGTCACGAGTGTTCCACTTCTCAAAAAGGATTGCTATACAGAATTTATGTATATAATACTACTATTGTTTTTAATTACTTAGAGAAGTTTACATAAACTTTAAAAAGATTTAGATTTTAAGGGAGAGCCAAAAACATAAATCGCGACTCCGTATGAAGTTAATGTGGCAATGCAATTAGATAAATTGGTGGAAACTAAAGATATAGAAACACAGGCATGGGAAGCACTAGAAAAATCGATCCTCTACTACAAAGGGATTCCCGTTGGTACATTAGCTGCCTATGATGTATCGGTAGAAGCACTTAACTACGATCAGTGCTTTGTGAGAGATTTTGTATCTTCGGCTCTTCTATTCCTGATTAAAGGTAAAACAGAGATTGTCCGCAATTTCCTAGAAGTCACCTTAAAGTTACAGCCGAAAGAACGTCAATTGGATGCGTATAAACCGGGTAGAGGTTTGATACCAGCTAGTTTTAAAGTGAGATTAGATCAAGGGCAGGAATATTTAGAAGCCGATTTTGGCGAACAGGCAATCGCCAGAGTGACACCTGTTGACTCCTGTTTGTGGTGGATGCTTTTATTGCGTGCTTATATTGTTGCCAAAAAAGATTTTTCTTTAGCCTATCAACCTGAATTCCAACAAGGGATCAGGTTAATTATGGAACTTTGTCTGGCGACTCGGTTTGATCTGTATCCCACGTTGTTGGTTCCAGATGGTGCTTGTATGATTGATCGTCGTATGGGTATTTCTGGGCATCCTCTAGAAATTCAAGTTCTATTTTATGCCGCATTACGTGCTGCAAGAGAGCTGCTCATTTGTAGAGGCAATGAAGATATTGTAGAAGCAATTGATCACCGCTTGCCTCTGTTATCTGCTCATATCCGCCAGCATTATTGGATAGATATTCATCGCTTAAATGCTATTTATCGGTTTAAAAGTGAAGAGTATGGCAACAAAGCTGTCAATATCTTCAATATATATGCAGATTCTCTTCCTTACTATGAATTAGACAAATGGCTGCCAAAAAAAGGTGGTTATTTAGGTGGTAATATTGGACCATCGCAGTTAGATAGTCGCTTCTTTTCACT
>CAZZVG010000738.1:3568-4156 GCA_964657295.1 Iningainema sp.
TTGATGGCTGTCATTTCCGATCTCGCCTCCCAAGAGCAGTCACAAGCGATTATGACTCTTATTGAAGAACGATGGGAAGACTTGGTAGGAGATATGCCAATGAAAATTTGTTATCCAGCTTTGGAAAACGAAGAGTACAGAATTGTTACTGGATGTGACCCTAAAAATATACCCTGGTCTTATCATAACGGTGGAAGCTGGCCCGTCTTAATGTGGATGTTAGCAGCAGGATCTGTGAAAACCAAGAGAATATATCTTGGCCAAAGAGCTATTGAAATTGCACAAGCGCGTTTATGCGAGGATGAATGGCCTGAGTACTACGATGGAAAGAAGGGACGACTGATAGGAAAACAAGCCAGAACATATCAAACCTGGACAATTGCTGGTTTCTTATTGGCAAAAGAACTGTTGCACAACCCTACTCACTTACCGCTCATTTGTTTTGACGAAATTTCCCCAGAACTTCTTTCTCGGGCTTGTGAGTTTGAACAGGAATGCGCTCGCGCAGTCCCCACCTAAAAATACTATAAAAATACAGGACTTACGCAACTGGCACATTTAGTTTCCAACTGTCACATTAAATTAATT
>CAZZVG010000739.1:0-4145 GCA_964657295.1 Iningainema sp.
GAGATTTACGGAAATCTATCTGAGCTTTAAACCATATTTCCTCCCATTGCTCAGGGGAGGCGACGGCGAAAAAATTTAGCAACTCTCGCAGCTGTTCAACCTTGTCTTGGTAAGACCGAATCCATTGAAACTTAATCATGGCTTTTACTGGGACTTGGTCAAGCCAAGATAGTTGTTTGGATAAACGATCTTGCTCTTCAATTCGTGCTAAAGCCTCTCGATATTGCCGTTCACGATTGTTCCAAAAACTGGCGCTAGTACCTAATACTCGCTCAAACTGCAATGCTGTTTCGGGCGTAATAGCTGCTTTACCATTAATAATTTCGTTAATCGTTTTTTTTGGTCTCCCAGTTCGGTCTGCTAGTTCGGCTTGGGTCATACCCCGCTCTTCAAGTAATTCCTGAAGAGTCTCCCCTGGAGGAGAAACGTATAGGGGCGTGTACTGATTTTGGATTGTGTTACTCATGAGTATCCTTCACGCCTAGTATTCTAACGGCGGTCACCTTAGTCCAGTCAATGCCGCCATCCAATTTAAAAGGAATTGGCTCATCTGCTGGTTCAAATATAAGTCGATATGGATGATCCAAGTCGAGCGATAATTGACCTGCGCAGTCATGAAGCAATTCGTGGCAGCGTCCAGGAAGATTTCGCATATCTTCAAGTACGTTAGCAGCGCGTAGATCATATAGCCGTTGTTGAATACGTCTTGCTCTAACTGCGCCATGTTTTTTCTCTAAAAGCCGTTGGTCGTTGCACTCTTTGTTAAATTTACAATTTTTAAATACTATATTCATGGTAGCAAATTTTTATAAACATTGTTAACCCCTAGGGTTAAGTATATTTTAAGCCTCCAAATCAAAAATGACAGGATCTTCCCAAAAACATGGGTTAAATTCCTATCAGTTAGTACAAAGGTTCTATATCTAGCCCAGGCTTTAGAATGCTTCTTGTTCCTTTAAAAATTAAAATTCTTGTTTGGCTACGCAGGCACAACTTCTAGGGTGCATATGACAGTATCAAGCAACGAGTAGAACGGAATGAACCGTTTGTGAATATCACTGGTGATGAATGTAAATTCCCTGAAGAATGGTGATAAGCCAGAAGTTGCTGTGGTTGTAGAAGAGGTGTTGACGCCGCAACTGGGTATTAATGAGCCTAGCGCTCTTGAAATGGCACTGATTGATGATGCTATAGCGAGTGATCGGGCGAGGGACAAGTATTATGGGTCATTGGGATGGCTGGGGAAGCGAAAACAATGGTCATACTGCACCTTGGCAACAGTTTTTGACTGTGTTGTGAAACTATTCGCCCAACCATTGAACACCATCTAGAAGCGGACATGCAGCGTCTACTTTATCTTAAGCAACACTCTTGGCGGGCGATCGCACATGCGTAAGGAAGCAAGTACTATGGACAATGGGAAATGAGGGCGATCAAGTGCAGTGTAAATAATTTACAGGTTTATCAAAAAAGCGATCGGCCGTATGAGCCGTATGTTAGACTGTGCTTTATGAACGTATGTGCAGCACGCGCACCTCGCCAAACAACTAATTTATGGCTTCTCTTAAGAAAAGGGAACGCAAGAGCCTAAGTCGGATAATAGGGATAAGCAATAGTAGATTTTTTGTAAATAATTTACAAAAACTTGTATTTCCTTGCAATACAATGAGGATTAAAGTCCAATGACCAACTTATCAACCAAGAAAGTAGTCTAAACAAGTCTCTAGTAACAAGTCTGGGAGCGGCACGGTGTCAACAGCAGTTTTGATTGACTCTTACGAGATTCAGCAAATCTGGCAAAGAAAAGTCAGTCCATCATCGAGATTTGACGAAATTGCTGCCAGATTGCGCAGGACAGCCAAAATTGTTAAACAGGAGTGGAATAACTTTCCGCCTGAAAACCGTGAGCAACTAAAAGAACTTGCGTACTCCTTAATCGAGCCAGACAAAGGTCTACTTAATCTGAAGCGCACCATTTGGGTAGCAGCATATATGTTGTTCATAAGAGCAACTAATCAAACAGCAGAATTTCGCGCCTGCATTGACGCTTTAGACATGCTAGTCAATAACATCTTGGATGCTGTCGAACAAGAAGATCCTAGTTATCAATCGGTTTTATCTGATACTCTAGAACAATTGTACTCAAACAAGGTACAAGGAAAAGTGCTAGAGGCGGAGGAAACCCGTGAGTGGCTGCGAAAATTATGAAATAGTGGTCTTGGATAGATTTGAAAGTAGCCTCCAGAAGCTAAAGAAAAACCATTATCGCAAAAACGAAAGAGCTAAGAATTCTTTTTTGGAGTTAATTGAGTATTTCATCAGCGAACTCCGCAAGAATCCTGGCTCTTGCCCACTTTCAGAAGATGAAGGTTTTCCAAAAGGCTGCCATCAAACAGTTTTTAGGTTCAGGAAAATCAAATTCGATATGCCTGAGTTGCGAGGTGCTACTCGGTGCGGTCGCTTGATTTATGTCATTCACGAGGAATTGTGTACCGTCTACTTAGTGTGGGTATACACTCACAAAGAGTTTCGTAAACGACCACATGATGACGACTTAAGAAAAGAGTTTGCAATTATTCAGCAAGACGTTGAATAAGCGCCAACCTTGAGATTAAACCCTGCATTAAGCAACAGATTCTGCGAAATGAACCGTTTGTGAATATCACTGGTGATGAATGTAAATGCCCTGAAGAATGGTGATAAGCCAGAAGTTACTGTGGTCGCAGAACAGGTATTAGTGCCACAGCGAGGCATTGATGAACCTAGCGCCGAGGAAATGGCGTTGATTGATGAGGCTATAGCCACTGGTCGTGCTAGAGATAAATATTATGGGTCACTAGGATGGTTGGTGATTCGACCCTCTGGGAAGAGCGGAACCGTGGAGGGACTTCCTTGAAAAAGGGTAATGCGAGCCGGAAGCGGCAAGCCCCTTTGGGGCATCGCTATGCCGTGTTGCATTCAGAGCAAGGAACACAAAGTATCTTGTCTTTATTTATGCTGACTTCTGCCACAGCGAAAGAACCGTAGCCGCGAATTAGCTTTACCACGCCTTCAATATCGCGAACACGAACACTTGACCCTACCTTAATCGCTTTTACTTAAGGCAGTAATTTGGACTGTTGTGGGAGTGGTTCAAGGCTTCTAGCTTGCAACACTTGTTGATCTTGTTCGGCGCTTGGAGAGTGAATTATTGCGGATTGAGCTTTCTGTTGAGGAGGACAGACGGGCAATTCTGGCGCTCGTGGTATTTCCTCTACTATCAAGTTTTGTGTTAGCTGCTCTTTTATGTTAGCCCGTATCTCTTGGATCGTCTTTCTTTGAACTATTTGTGATTGTGTTAGACCGATACTGGAATGGATAAAGTTCTTGTCAACATACAATGTACTTAGCGACATCAACTTGTCGCTATCAGGAGTTGACACAACAACCAAGTTCTCGTCGCGCATAGCCACAAAGATACCCAACACTCTACTGGATTTGTTCCTAATCTCCGCGCCAATAGGATCGGGTTGATCTACTAAATAATCTGACAAACATATTAAGTTTTTATTCCCATTACCTACTATTTTCTCTATGGTTGCTGGTTGCAACTCAACGTATTTGTTGTGGCAGGGGAAAAAATCACCCTAAAAATTGAATTTTTTAAATTTAGCGCAAATTTGAGTGGTAGTGAATGAGTGACTTGCTAGACTGCGCTCCAGAACATACGTGAACACGCGCATCCCTTCAACAGTCGTCGCGCTTGGCATTCTCTTTAAGCTTTTGTCCAACCGTGCATCTGGGTTGTTGATTCACCACACCACCAAGTCTAAGGATGCATTGCTGTGTGGGTAAATTTCGCTTGTGTAATGCAATCGCTGCTGCCGCTTCCGTCGTTTGGCTTTTGGAAGGGGAGAAGCAGTCAGAAGTTCGCACTTTCACCACGCCTAAAATTAGAGGCGCTGCGCCGATTAGTTTACGGATTACACTTGACTCTCCCAGTGGTCAGTGGGGTGTTATTGGCGATAGGCGATCACTATAATTAGAATCAAAGATATCAAACGATTACCTGTAACATTCCTATCCTCCATGGTTGAACGGCATTTGCAAGGCGCTAAAATGACTCTATCTCCTTAATTCTCGCTCTTGTTGATTATGGTGTTGCA
>CAZZVG010000740.1:0-4141 GCA_964657295.1 Iningainema sp.
TTTTAATTCCGCGAAGCGGTACTAGTACACGCGCATTTCGGAATTGCCCTGCTCATTCTTGAGGATGGCAATGGCAGCCGGATCGTGATCGAGTAGTATAAGCGCACTGGCGATCGCGCGACTAGACAAGGGTGTCCGCCGAGATACCAGCATTCAGGAGACATGTTATAAACTTTTGTTGCGGGAACTACTTTATTTAAACAGATTGCAGTTTGGGCGAATTGGGAGTACATTGGGAACACAAGAAGTGCAACAGGAGAAAAATCATGTTTCAGACAGCAGCCGCCCAAAAAGAAACGCGGCTTTCCATTCGGGCAACAGAGCCGGAAAAAGCGATACTGGCGCAAGCGGCGCGAGCGTGCCGCACGAATGTAAGCCAGTTTGTGCTGCAAGCATCGCTTAACGCCGCGAACGCTATTCTTGTGGAGCAAACCGAGTTTCGCTTGCCGCCTGACCAGTGGGAAGCTTTCTGCGAACGTCTTGACGCGCCGCCAAAAGTCATTCCGGGGTTGCGGCAACTGTTCAGCGAACCGGAACCGTTCTAATGCCAGGTGAGCCGTTAAACGCGCCTGTCCTGCTTTCAAAGAGTCACGAAATCGCGGGTTTCGATTGCGGTAAGCCGCCGCTTAATGATTTCCTCATGAAATACGCCCTGCAAAATCAGGCAAGCGGCGGAGCCAGAACCTACGTCCTGACACGCGCCGAGCAGGTGATCGGCTATTACAGCCTTACGCCCGCGGCCATATCGCCGGAAGACGCCCCCGCTCGTGTCATCAAAGGGCAGGGGCGTTACCCCGTGCCGGTTATCCTTATGGCGCGGTTTGCGGTGGACAGCCGCGAACAGGGAAAAGGCTTAGGCAAAGCCATGTTCCGCGACGCGCTGCGCCGAGCGCTGAACGGATCGGAAATTATCGGCGGACGCGCTTTCCTCGTCCACGCCAAAGACGAGAAAGCCCACGCCTTTTACCTTAAATTCGGCATGGAACAATCCCCGACCAATCCTCTGCACCTACTTTTCCTTTTCAAGGACATTCGGCAATCCCTCGAAACAGCGAACGACCTATAAGGAGTATTTTCCCCATCCCCGCGAAAAGGTTGAATCCAGATTAACGATTGATGTGTCATGTTGAGGTACACCCTAACTTGACACACACTAATGCTGCTTTATCCTGTCAATCTAGGGTAGTTTTTTGATTTTCTTGACACATGTCTTGCCATCTCCTAGAACCTAACTTGACACATTAGGCTTTTTAGCACACCGTGAAAGCAATACTGCTCGGTTAAGCTAAAAACTCACATTTAAGTAGGTTGGGGAGCCAGCGCTGCAGGAGGGTTTCCCTCCGTAGGCGACTGGCGTTTGAGGAACGAAACCCAACATTTCTCGACATTTGTTGGGTTTCGCTGTCGCTCTACCCAACCTACAATTTCCCTCAGCCCTTGCAGTATTGACCGTGAAAGGGGAACGCATCGGGTATCCGATTAAACAGCAATACCTAAAATAGGAGGTTTTCGGGCTGCGTTCCACCTAAATGCCCTTATGTCGTTCTAAATATTTTTATTAAACAACAACAACAATGGGTTCAAAACCCAATCGACGCATCGTTGTTCAAAGATATGTAGGACTTGTTTCACGACGTAATCGACGTAATCAAAGGTTGGAGCACAAGTGTTAGGATGCATTCTGTTGCTTACCAAATAGCAGTTCGCTACATTTAACAAGCGAGAAGCGATGCCGTAAGGCATCGTTATGGAAACATAAACAATGTAAAATCCTTATTTGGTATGTGTTCCTCTCGTTATGAACGAGATAATGGCTCTTTTGGAGAAGAAAAGGCTTGGTAAGAGCAAGCAGGGGAATTGAGGGATTAGATCTATTTGTGGCTGTCCTTATTTTGTTCTTTCTCCTGGCGACTATATTGCTGGAGTACTGGAACGCACTGATGAATCACCCAGATTAAGACCTCTATTGGGGAGTCTCCCTGCTGAATGCGGTTTTCTGCTTGTGCGCCAATTAATAATGTTTGCAAAATTAGTAAGCCAGTAATGATTTTCTGACTTAGGCTGGAACTACGTTTTTTAATTGACATTGGGGTCACCTTGTTTTTAGGTTTATAAGGTGAATTGTTTTTTTGGGCTTTTACCCAAACACGTTCCCCACGCAGCGCTTATAATGTATGTAAAATCAGGGTTTGCAGTTTGGGGACTTTTGTCTGTTTGGGTTGACAAAATTTCTTAAGATTTTCTTTATGTTTGACTAATGCCGAGGAACATACGTTGGGATGAATCAGTACTAGAGAATATGCTGTGTCTGGTAGAAGCTTTACTGCTTCATGCGGACGATGAATTCAAGGATGAAGAACTAAAAACCGCAGTTGATGTGGAGTGGCTGACAGAGAATAAACTGCGAGTCACGGGATTTAAAGACAAGCAGATAAGTGGGAAAAGAAAGCAAAAAGTTGAAGTTGGCACAAAAAAAGAAAATTTACTCAAGCTGCTCAAGAAAGCTGGCAAAAGTTTAAAACTTCCCAAATCAAAAAATGAAGCTAGTACAAGTCCACAAAACAGAGAATTATATGAAATTCAAACTGCACTCGACTGTTTGAAAGAGTTGGGAGTCCGAGAAGATAAAAAATCTGCAAAGAATCAAGGTTATTGGAAATTTATATTGACGCTGAAACATCAGACAGCGACACAGGAAGAAAATCTGAATGTGGTAAGGCGAAAGTGGAAGGAACACTCAAAGACGAATTCACCGGAAACATCTCAAAAGGATCTGGAATCCGAACAACTTGGAACCTTAAGTCCTCCAGAAAATCTTCCCCGCAGTGGCGTTGCTTGCTTTGTCGGGCGGAAAGAGGAACTAGAAAATCTCCACCAACTCTTGCAGCAAAATGACCAAGTCGCAATAGCTGCTATTGCTGGTATGGGTGGCGTGGGGAAAACTGAACTAGCGTTGCAATATGCAAAGAAGCACCTCACCACTTACCAAGGTGGCGTTTGTTGGTTGCAGGCGTTACAATATGTCGGGTTGCAGGTGGTGCAGTTTGCCAGAACTCAGTTTAATTTAAACCCACCAGAGGATTTCGATTTACTAACGCAAGTTCAATACTGCTGGCGAAATTGGCGTGAGGGTGAAGTGCTGTTAGTGTTGGATAACGTCACCGACTACAAGGAAGTTAAGCCATATTTACCGCCGTCATCGTCCCGGTTTAAAGTGTTGATGACAACCCGCCAACTTCCAGGAGTATCCATTGCAAAATTATCCTTGGATGTGCTGCAACCAGATGCGGCGTTGGAATTATTACGAACATTGATTGCGATAGAAAGGATTAATGTAGAAGCGTTGTACGCAACTTCTCTATGTAAAAGATTGGGATATTTGCCCTTGGGGATAGAGTTAGTAGGGCGATATCTGGCAAGAAAAGAGGATTTGTCCCTCGAAGAAATGTTGCAAAAGTTAGATGCAAAGGGACTCAAAGAACGTTCTTTGTCAAAAGCAGAGGACGACATGACAGCACAGCAGGGAGTACAAGCAGCCTTTGAGTTAAGTTGGCTTGAATTAAGCGACACGGATAAGCAACTCGCGTGTTTGTTGAGTTTATTTGCCCTTGCACCGATACCTTGGAAATTAGTAGAACTCTGCTTACCCGATGTGGATGCAGAGGAGTTAGAAAAAAGTCGGGATGATAAGTTGCTGAATTTGCATTTGCTACAACGTAAAGAAAAGGGAATTTATCAACTGCATCCACTGCTACGGGAATTTTTTCAAATCCAGCTACTTGACCAAGATTTTTTGGCAACTTGGGGGAATCTTCAATATGCTTTTGCCAAAGCGATGATAGCAGTTGCTAAAGAAATTCCTCAAACCCCCACCCGCGAACAAATTACCGTCATATCCCCCGCCATACCTCACTTGGCAGAAGTAGCTGATAATCTCATAGAATTCCTTAACAATGAAGATTTAATCTGGGCTTTCATTGGTAACGCTCAATTTTATCAGGGTCAAGGATTGTATGACAAGGCAGCACCTTGGCTTGAGCAGTGTTTAGAAGTTACTAAAAAGCGCTTGGGAGAAGACCATCCCGGTGTTGCCCTAAGTTACAACAACCTGGCTTTACTCTACTCTGACCAAGGACGGTAC
>CAZZVG010000741.1:0-4137 GCA_964657295.1 Iningainema sp.
GGATTGTGAGTTTCAAAGATAGCGTGATAAAATTTCACATGTTGCAAGTCCAGTTTTTTCCCAGCTGAATTGATTTGCCCTGCTGAGTCCTTGAGTAGAAAGGCGATCGCGTAGTTGAAAATCAGTTATCATGAGTTGCATTGCCTCAGTAATTTCCTCAGGATGATAGGGATTGACGAGAATAGCTGCGTCGCCAGCAACTTCTGGTAAAGAGGAGAGATTAGAGGTGATAACGGGAGTGCCGCAAGCCATTGCTTCTAAAACGGGAAAACCAAAGCCTTCCCAAAGACTAGGAAAGACGAGGGCGATCGCACCATTGATGATTGAAGGTAATATACTGTATGGAACATAATTGAGGAATTTGACGCGATCGCTTATACCCAATTCTTCAACTTGTGCTTGTAAAATAGGAGTATGGCGTTTATCTTGTGGCCCTGCCAACCATAGTTCACAGTCGTCATTGTCAGGCAATGCATAGAAGGCAGTGATCAATCTGTGCAGATTCTTGTGAGGATCGTGTCGCCCAATGTATAAGTAATAATCAGGATGCACCGCATCTTCTCCAAAATGCCGAAAATGGTTAGCGTCATGTGCTAAAGGAATAGGAGTGATTTTGCTAGCTGGAACGTGGCAAAAGTTAATGATATCATCAGCGGTTGCCTGAGAGTTACAGATCACGTGTTGTGCTTGAGCAACGACTTGGGGAATGTAGTAGCGATGGTAAGGTATAAGAGGTGAAAAACGCCTGGGAAAGCGCAACGGAATAAAGTCGTGAACCATGACAACAAAACGACACTTAGAAAATAAAGGTGCTTCCGGCTGAGGAGAAAATAAAAGCTGAGAATTAAGTTCTTTATATATACTTGGAAGTTGGAATTGCGTCCACAACAAACGGTCAAAATGTCCTTTGGTCCCTTGAGCAGGAGTTAAATTATCTGGAACAGGATAGCATTCAAATTCTTGAAAGTTTTGTGCAGTTAATAAAGTCGGATTGAGGGATTTTAAATAGGGAACAATATTTTTCGCATAGATACTTATACCTGTTGGTTGTGCAAGCAAAATGGATAAATTAACTAATAATTTGCTCATTTATAACAATCCTAAATAAGAAGAAAATACTACAGATCCCCGACTTCTTAGAGAAGTCGGGGATCTGGATTCACTTATCTCTTATATCATGTTTGGTAAATCACGTATAAATAAAAGATAGGTTTGTAGTTGCGCTTCAGCGCTCTTAACACTGATACCAATTCACGAAAGTCTTGATACAAATAACATATTTCTAATTCTTCCCCTGACTGCTCTCTGCTTCCTCATCTGTATCAATTTTAGAGTGAAATGGTATGAACAGAGCGCTGAAGCGCAACTACGAGCCTTATTATAAGTGTTCAACAGAACATGATATTAAATAAATAAACACACCCCGAAACTTCCCAAAAGCGACTTGAGGTTTAATAGGTATTAAGATGAATGCGTAACCGAGGAGTCTGATTAATCGCAAAATAAAAACTTTTTTATTTGTATATCTATCTAGAGTGAGCAAGTAACTATATGTACTGTGCTTAATTTTTTGGAAAGTATATCTATTAGTAATTGAAGACGGCTGATGCAGAACACCAAACCGCTTGGTAATCGCAATTAAATGCCCCTGATTGGCATATCTTCGACAAAAGTCAAAATCTTCATAGTAAAGAAAGTAAGCAGGATCGAACTGAGGACAATCAGAAAATTTCTTCAAATTCACAATTAAACTACAACCAGAAACCCAATCACAAGTTACATAATCTGCATCTGTATGTGTTAATAAATCTTGAGGTAGAATTGCGCCAGTTGCGGGAATAAAGCAACCGCCAGCAAACCAAATTGCGCCTGAAGGAGTATGAACAATTGTACCCAGAATCGAAACTTCTGGATGTAAGTTAAAAAATGGGTTAACTTGAGCGAGAGTGTTTTCAGAAATGTAGGCATCTGGATTAATGAGCCAGGCGATCGCCTGAGGTTCTTCAGCATAAATAAACTGAAGCCCAAGGTTGCAAGCACTTCCAAAGCCGAGATTGTGAGTAGCGTCTAAAATGAGTATAGATTCTGTTTTGAGAGCATGAATAGAATCATCGTCAGGAGAATTATTGATAATGAGTGTTTTGGATTCAACACCTCTGCCATCTCTCAGAGAACTGATTAATTTAGTAACAAGATTGGTAGAATAATAATTAACTGTTAAAAAGTAAATCACCGTTGCTTCGCTCCAAGTCAAAAGACTCTCAATATAACAAATTGTTTCAAGACACGCAGCATCGGCAATAAAACGCCCTAATCGCATTATCCTGACATATAGTTCATAAAGCAGCATTAAAAATTTGTTGTGCCGTCAGGTTTAGTTCTGGGAATGCAGTAGAAAGAATCCGCTCTTCCCCCCTAAATTGAGAAACCTGGTATTCATCATCAACTAAGTTATACATTGATAAAGTCGGTTGTTTTGGATTACCTATATATTTAATACCACCCAACCCAAGAACATCTACAATCCAATACTCAAGTATTTTTATTTCTTCATACTCACCCATCTTTTTATAATAGTCATCGCGCCAATTTGTACTCACGATTTCTACCACTAAGGGGATAGAAGCGCCACTCTGAACAGTAGAATATTTTGCCCAAAGTTCTTCTGATTTTAAAGCAGATTTATTAAGTACTAATACATCTGGAGAGTAAGCAGAATCACTAGTAGCAGATTGCACTAATGCAGTTTTGGGAATTGAGTAAGGTAATTTTAAGCGTTTGATTTCCGAAGAAATTTCAATATTTAAAAATCCTGTAATATCTTCATGCTCTCCTGTTGGCTGTGACATCTCAACTATTGCCCCATTATGCAATTCGTAACGTTTATCTGAATTTTCAGGAATCCATGCCAAAAATTCTGGAACTGTTATTGGTTTGAATAATGCTTGAGTCATATTACTCCAATGTAAATTCACGCCACCTGACGCCTAAAAATTCTAAAACCATTGAAAGTGAAACTTTTCACCCCACACTAGCGCTATAAATTCTTATTTACGTTAGTTCAATTTGACAGTCATCACCGATCATAAATCGCAAGGCTTTGGGGCGACGAGGTGCAACAATCAACTGCGCCCTTTGCCCGATCACACTATCAATAATGCGTTGATGAATTCCGATGATTTTAGCGCCTTCCAGAACAACACTGTGTTCTAGATCGGTATCAATGATCGTAGCATTATCGGCAATACTGCTGTAAGGACCAATAAAACAGTGTTCTAAATGACAATTACTCCCAATAATAACCGGACCGCGTATTGTGCAGTTAATAATTTGAGACTGAGAACCAATTTTCACTCGTCCAATAATGTGACTTTGGGTATCGACTTCCCCTAAAATTGCAGTTTTCAAGTAGGTATCGAGAATCAGACGGTTAGCTTCTAACAAGTCATCTTTTTTGCCAGTGTCTAACCACCAACCTTCAAGCTGACAAGCAACAACGTGCTTTTGGTTGTCAATTAAGTTTTGAATGGCGTCGGTGATTTCTAGTTCACCTCTGGCACTCGGTTTAATGCAGGCGATCGCATCATGGATGACAGGAGAAAAGAAATAAACGCCCACAAGGGCAAGATTCGATGGCGGGATAACTGGTTTTTCAATCAGCTCTAACACTCGCCCTGTTTCATCTACCTTAGCCACACCAAAAGCGCTAGGATTGGTGACAGGACGCAGAAGAATTAAAGCATCTTGCTGTTGAGTGGTAAATTTTTGTAAAAAGTAACTCAAGTCGCCTTGCTGAATCAGGTTATCACCCAAGTACATGAGAAAGGGTGAATTTTCCAAAAACGGCAGGGCAACTTGGACAGCATGGGCAAGTCCTGCAGGCTTTTCTTGTAAAATGTACGTAATTTTTGCCCCAAATTGTTCTCCACTGCCAGTTTTTGCCTGTACTTCCCTCCCCGTTTCTGGACTGATAATGATGCCAATATCAGTAATTCCAGAAGCAACTATCTCTTCAATCCCATACCATAAAATTGGTTTGTTGGCAACTGGTACAAGTTGTTTTGCCCCTGTATAAGTCAGTGGTCGTAGACGTGTGCCCTTACCGCCAGAAAGAATCAGTGCTTTCATCACAGTTAT
>CAZZVG010000742.1:0-4123 GCA_964657295.1 Iningainema sp.
CGACAGGGTGGTCGCGTGTATTATGCCAATGCACACACTATGGTAACCGCATCTCAAAATCCGGCTCTAGCGAAAGCGTTAGCTCACAGTGATCTATTGTTGGCAGATGGGAGCGGAGTTTGCTGGGGTAGTGCCTTGCTGCGTACACCGTTAGTATACAATCTCAATGGTACAGACCTAGTTCCCGCTCTATGCAAGGAAGGGGCAAAGAAGGGTTTATCTGTATACCTTCTGGGTGCCAAGCCTGGGGTAGCTGAAGAAGCCGCAGCTAACTTAAAGAATGCATATCCTAGCTTGGTCATTGCTGGAACTCACCACGGCTACTTCTCTAAAGTAGAAACCTCGCAGATATTAGAAACCATTAGGGCTGCCCGCCCGCACCTGCTGTTAGTAGCAATGGGCGTACCGCAACAGGAAATTTGGATCGACCAATATGCCAGCCAACTACGCGATATCACTTGTATGGGAGTGGGGGGTCTGTTCGATTTCGTAGCTCAACGTGTACCCCGTGCCCCGTATTCAATTCGTGCTTTTGGTATGGAGTGGCTGTGGCGACTAGCTATGGAACCGACTCGGCTGTGGCAGCGCTATATCATAGGCAACTTCGTTTTCTTAGGTTTAGTAATCGCCAACGCCATTACCTCAAACCATAACGAACAAACAACATAGAACACACTCTCTATGCGGCTCTCAAGCAACTGGGCGATCGCATTACAGCCATTGACTTTTAGCCAACTGAATTCGTAAACTCTGAGTACCATGTCTAACATTTTTACTTCCCATACTATTCATATAGAAGTTTTGGATAGTGAACACAACGCTAATTTTGCTAAACTTCCACAACATCTTTCTGTACAAAGCAAAGTGAAGCGCATGATTGACATCCTGGGTGCTGTTGTAGGAATAGGGATTACAGCAGTCGTAACGATTCCTGTTGCTCTAGCTATGAAGCTGGATAACCCTGGTCCCATCTTCTACAGTCAAATTCGCTGTGGTCTCAACGGTCGCTCCTTCCGGATCTGGAAATTCCGCTCAATGATTGTTGGAGCCGATCAACTCAAGCATCTGGTCAATAACGAAGCCAAAGGTCATCATATCTTCAAAAATGAGAATGACCCTCGCATTACCCGTGTAGGCAGATTACTCCGTCGTACCAGTTTAGACGAACTCCCCCAGTTCTGGAACGTGCTGCTAGGGGAAATGAGTCTAGTCGGCACCCGCCCTCCCACTCCCGATGAAGTCATGCACTACTCAAGCCACCACTGGGAACGGTTAAATGTCAAACCTGGTATTACTGGCGAATGGCAGACTAATGGTCGCTCCGCCATTAAAGAGTTTGAAGATATTGTTCGCATGGATCTAGATTACCAACGCAAGTGGTCTATTTCATACGATATTAGTTTGATATTGAGAACTCTAAAGGCTGTGTTCAATAGAAACGGTGCTTGCTAATCGGGTAATTGTAAAAACTGAAACGTGCTTTCCAACCTGACTTGCGATCGCCAAATCGGTATTTTTTTTTTGGCTGCACACCCATACACATAGTGAGGGCTAACGCGGAGACACAGGGACAAGGGAGAGTTTTTATTCTGGCTAATTAAACTGATTGAGAGTAACTTAAGCGCAAAATTTTTCAATAAATTTTGATAGAAAAACTACAATTTTATACTGAAGATGATCAGGAGTTGGAGTTAACAGCTGCTCACTAATAGCTCTTCAACAGGACAAGCAAGTATAGATGTAATTAAACGATATATCGATCATCAAAAAAGTCAGTGAAGAAAGAAAGACAACAGGTTTTAACCTGTTGAGTCAGATTTTACTATGACCGCTGAAGCACAGATGTGGTTCTATGACGAACCACATCTTCAAAGGCTTTCATCTCTCAGACTTTCTTGGTTGAAATTGAATCCTTTACTTGGGAGCTTTGTAGCCTGCTTTTTCTGCCGCTGCTGTATCCTTAAAGCAAAGGTCTACGGGAGCCTTGGCGTAATCAGGCGACTTGGTAACTATATAGATTTTACCTCGTTTCTTCGTTGTCTTACCCTTAACAGGGGAGCCGCTTGGACAAGTCGTACCACTAGGTTTTACGCCTTGAGTGTCTGCTGTTCCACCAGAAGTTGAGGTATCAGTAGCAGGTGCGCTAGAAGAAGCCGAAGTCGTTGCTGGACTACTTTCGTTACTAGCGGTAGGCGTTTCCGACTTTTGCCCGCCACAGCTTGAAAGCATTAAAACAGCTAACAATGCAAATCCAATAGTGTATCGAGAAAATTTAAATTGGTTGTTCATTCTAGGCGTTCTTAAACCTCAAAATTAGCCGACTGTAACCTGATCTGTGTTGACATCAGTAGCACCGCTAACACCTCTGGCAACTTCGACCAATTTATCTAATGTATCTTGACTGGGAATTTCCCCTTTTAACACAACTGTACCACCTGTTTGTGCAACATAGATTGTGTCAATATCATCAAACTGAGAACTCTGATCAAAAGCAAGGGCGACTCGTTTTGCCAAACCACTTTGATCGTATTCTCCATTCAGTCCTACTCGTTCGGGAGCAATACTTTCTCCAGTATCACCTGTGGAAGTTTCCTCTGGTGCAGCAGATGTATCAGGGTTAACTTGAGCATTTTCAGGTTTTTCCTGACCGAAAAGTCTTTGTAACCAACCCATATCTAAATCTCCTCCAATGTAGTATTTGGTGATTATACGAACATTCTTTAGTTTGTACCGAGAAAATTTTTGGCAAAAAAACAAATGCAAAAACTGACTAAGTACTAAACTAATGTGTGCTATTACACAGCGTAGTTTAGACGTACATTAGCTTGCCAAAAATGTAGACATAACTTAGCTTTGCTTGCTTTTCAGAAGCATACTATACAAAATGCAGATCGCCAAGTAAAAAAAATACTAAAAAATCTATAATTTTAATTAAGTTGCAAAATTAACCTATAACGCTCCTCTTCACCTCAATCCCAACTTCCCCTTCAGTACACTCCCCAATCACACGGGAAAAATCATATCCCTCTGCTAAAAGTTGCTCTATAATAGTCGAGACGCTATTTGGTGCGACAGAAAGCAGCAAGCCGCCACTGGTTTGTGGATCTGCTAGCAGCAATATTTCCCACTCGGATAAATTGCTTTGTTCTGCGAGGTTAACGTGAGATTGATAACTCTCCCAGTTCCGTCGTGCTGCGCCGGGGAAAATGCCTTGTGATGCCAAATTTAAAGCGGATGATAGAATTGGAATCAAAGACAGCGAAATTTCTGCCCTCACAGCACTTCCCCGACAGACTTCTAGTAAATGTCCCAGAAGTCCAAATCCGGTAATATCAGTCATGGCGTGAACGTCTGGGTTAGTTGCTAAAGTTGCTCCTACTCGATTGAGCTGCGTCATCACCTTCAGAACTGATTCGTAAGCATCTGGTGTTAATTGCCCTTTCTTGAGAGCTGTCGTCATGACTCCAATTCCCAACGGCTTCGTCAAAATCAGTTTGTCTCCTGGTTGAGCTGTTGCATTTCTTTTCACCTGCATTGGATGTACCAATCCAGCAGCAACTAAACCAAAAATAGGTTCTGGGGAATCGATAGAATGTCCACCAGCAAGAGGAATTCCTGCCTCTTGACAAACTGTTGCTCCACCCAACATAATTCCTTGAATCGCTTCCATCGGCAGAGTATTAATCGGCATACCCAATACTGCTAACGCTAAAATTGGGGTTCCACCCATAGCATAGACATCCGATAAAGCGTTGGTAGCTGCAATTCGTCCAAAATCCACAGGCTCGTCAACAATGGGCATGAAGAAATCTGTTGTGAATACTAAAGCTTGATGCTCGTTGATTTGATAAACAGCAGCGTCGTCACTGGTTTGAGTGCCTACAAGCAGTTGCTTCCAAACTTGGTTTAAAGGAACCTGGGATAAGATTTCTTGCAATTGTGCGGGAGCAATTTTGCAACCACAACCGCCACCATGAGAGTACTGAGTGAGACGAATCATTAAGCTTTTTTTGACTGATATCGTAGTCTTATTGTAATAGCAATTAGCAGTTAACTATAGGAATCATATGTAACTCTATTTGACTTGCGTTCCCTCAGATCTTTTTTAGTCTTTGTGCTTGAA
>CAZZVG010000743.1:0-4117 GCA_964657295.1 Iningainema sp.
CAACTGAGCTACCGTCTGAAGAAGTTTTTGAATTGTATTTTGAAGCTGTTCTGATTGTCAAAAGAGATAAAAGTAAATAGACAAGACGATTTAGCCACACGTACTGACCAATTAGTTAGAACAATAGAACGCTTGGAGTCAGAAATTAAGGTTCTTCAAGCAACTGGTTTGGTTGCGCCTCCTGGGTGTTGGATAGTGCGCTACTTGGCTAAAGGGAAAAAGGGTAGATATTGGTACTACAAACTACAAGCAACTGAAGCGATTTTTCCGTCAAAAACTAAAGGAAAGTATACTAAGTACAAACATTTAGGAAAAGCTGGTAGCAATGCTTACCTCATAGCCGTTGAGCAAGTTGCAACAAGAGCTAAAATAGAAGGACTACAGCGAGCGATAGATACTTTACTTCAGGCTTCAGCCGATTTGATAGAAGAAGCTAAAAAATATAAATAAAACTCCTCTTTTTTTTGTTCGCGGATAATTTACGCGAACAACTCTTTTTTGTCCAAAGTCCAATATATTGAAAAACGAAATCCTGTTGCCGCGATTCGTACAGTACGACGCATAAAAGCGATGGTTAATGGGTTAATAATTGACCCCAATCGCGGCAGAGCCGGACGGATTTTTGGAACCAGGGAACTCGTTATTACAAACACTTCTTATATTGCGGCTTTCAGGATAAGAGGGGATGAAATTCAGATTCTCAAGATTGTTCATCATGCCCGAAATTGGGAAGAAGCCATGAAAGATGCTGACTAGAAACGGAGTTTTAGTAATGGATGATCGAACAGCCATTTTCGACATAGCTAATTATCCTGTGATGCCGGCACAGTGTCAAACCTGCCCTTTCAGAACAAACGATGACGGGAGATATCCTGATACGGCCTTAGTACAAAAGATTCAGCGTCAGGTCATTACGGAAGCGTCTCAGATCTGCCATCATGCTGATGGGTTATGGTAAATCACCCATTCTTTCCCGAAGCCGGAACCCGCCGGTAAAAGCAATGGATTCAGGCGGTGCGTTTCTTTACCAAGGAAGATAATGGCCTTTCCAAACCGTGGGAAGGACGGCTAATCCAGAATTTTTATGATCCAATAAAACTATTGGATTTCTTCTACCGATCCGATAACATGAAATTCAATGAGTATTTCATGTAAAGGAGAAGACCATGCTCGATGCACGGGAGATTTATCCTCTGTCGGACTTTCAGCGCAATGCGAAACAGTTCATTGAGCAGTTACAGGAAAGTCATAAACCGATTGTTCTTACTGTCAACGGTAAGGCATCGGTCATTATGCAGGATGCGGCCTCCTATCAGGAATTATTGGACGAATTAACGGTTTTCAGGTCAGCCGCCATGATTCGGCAAGGGATGGCAGAAGCAGCGGCCGGACAGGATCGGGATGCGGTAGAAGCCCTCGAAGAATTGCGGTTAAAGCATGACATACCGCGTTAGGATTACCCCAACTGCTTTAGCGGATGCGGAGAAATTTTATCTGTGGATCGCGCAGAATTCTCCTGTTCAGGCGGCCAACTGGTTCAATGGCTTGTTCGGCGCGATTGATACCCTTGCCTTTATGCCTCGTCGTTGTCCCGCTGCGCCAGAGCAGAAAATAGTAGGGTATGAGATTCGTTGTCTTCTCTATAAAAAATTCTATCGAATCCTGTATGGTGTTGAGGAGGAAACGGTAACGATTTATCATATCCGGCATACCGCACAGGAGTGGATGACACGGGAAGAATTCTTGCAGGAACCGTACAGTGATGTTGATCAGGAAGAGAACTAAATCTTGATGACGTTTAATGAGGGACTTAAAGACGAAAATTTCTAAGGGCTGTCTTGAACGGGCAAACGCCCTTGAACGCGTGGGAAATAGGGTTATGAGTGTTTGCTTTATTTAGAATTGGGTAGTGTTTCAGTTTGAATTTTGCTTGCCGACGAATGGGCGAGCAAGAGAATTGACCTGCTAGGTGGCTAAGTATGATAGCCAATTAACACCCACTTTAGTGATGCAATTTTTGCAAATGGAGAGATTTAGTGCTGCTACCCTCGTATTGCGTTACAAACATAACGTAAATTCTCTACCTGAAAAGGAAACAGTTTCAAGTCATACTTAGCCGAGAATAAACCCCGTTGCAGTTTGGATGAGATGCCAAGCGAGCGTCTAAGAGAATAATTATCATTATCGTTGGGGAGCGGGTAAAATGGAAATTCTACTAGGTTTTTAGCCGCCTTGTGAGCGGCTTTTTATTCAATCTTCTAACCCACATTCCGCACTTCAATAAGTAGCATGAACAAACTACATTTCTGACTTTTCCCGTTATCTTTTTATTTGAGCGATCGCTTACTATAATCCCAGTTCCAAAGTCCTATTGTCTTGTCGATTATTCTCATTAAATATTGCTTGTTGAGAATCACACTGGACTCTAAAACCCTTATCATTTCTAGGTTTCACGACTTAACGGGAAAAGTCAGACTACATTTACGCTCAATTGAAAATAATAGTTTTTAACAATCAAGTCCCAATAAACGATAAATTATTATCATGTTGATTACCTTGCTCAAAAGTAAATTAGACCTGCATCAATTTTTATTTGGTGACATCTTGGGTGTAACTACAGATGATGTGAAACGGACTGTAATTATCACAGTTATTGTCTTGACTTTAGTTAAGCTATTTTACAAAGAATTGCTATTTTCTACTTTTGACCCACTTGGCGCTCAAGCGAGCGGTTTACCAATTAATTTAATTCACTTTGGTTTAACTGGTGCTATTACGCTAACGATTATTGCCAGTATGCAAACTGTGGGTGTAGTCTTAGTTGTTTCCCTGTTGATTGGGCCAGGAATCACAGCTTATTTATTAGTGAAAAAGTTATATCAAATGATGCATTTAGGTGCTGTTATTGGTGTGATTAGCAGTGTGACTGGGATGTATATTAGTTACTATTTAAATGTGCCATCAGGTGCGGCTATAGTTTTAGTTGTTTCCGTGCTATTTTTATTAGCATTGTTTTTTAGTCCTAGTCAGGGAATTTTGACCAGACCGGAAATGGCTCATCGTTCAGCTAGGCTTTTTAGCCAGTTCAAATCTCAAAATCCGAAATGATTTCAACTGGCTCATCCAATCTCAATTACTGTGGTGTGGGCAGTTGACCTTGTAGTAGCATCTGACTGGCAAGGGCTTGACAGCTAGAGCAATCACAGCCAAACTTTTGGATGGCAAGCTGTTTTATTCTCTCTGTTTGCAGAGAGCGCATTGATGAAGATTGGAGATCTTCTTGGAAAACGGGTACATTAACTGTTTGGGTATCAGCTGCTCTCAAAGTAGGATTGGCTAAATCCTGGGGAGAAAGCTTCTTCGCAAAAGCTGGGTTGACATTTAATACTGTCAAGGCGAAAAAGCTGGAGCCGCAAAGTAAAGTCAGTGCAATTTTATTCACAATTTACCTCAGAATAGGCATTGGTACTATCTGAGTCTAGGCGAAAAAACTAAAAATCACCATTATCATTATAATGTTCAACTAGTGTGAACCTACTTTGAACGGTTACGCCCCAAAGTAATGTTAACGGCGACCAAATCCTTGCCCCCGTGTACCCTTTGACCAGATAATTAATTCGCCGTTCTTTCCCCCAGCAGCCAGTTGATACTCTTGTGAATGCCAAGATAGGCAAGAAAATCCACCATTCGCACCATCAAGAATCTGAGTCAGTCGTTTACCTTGATTCCACAGGCAAACCAAGCCATCAACTCCCGTCGAAGCTAGCAGATGAGATTTCGGTTGAAATTGGATTGATTCTACAACGTCTTCATGCCTTGCTAGGACTCTACCATCCCATTCCAAGTCCTCTTTTTCCCACACAACTATCCCCTCAACACTGGAAGCTGCTAACAGGGGTTGAGCCGAGATAAGCCTAAAAAAGTGCCACTTACATTAGCAGACATTACAAAATGGCGTTTTGAGGAGCATTAGCAGACATAACCCCCCCTTTTTATGTCAATTTACATCTGCTAATGTCAATTAGCGGACATCACCTCGGCAAAAAATACTACAACTGGAATGTATACAGGGTAAGGTTTTTGAGCGAAGTGGCACTATTTCGCACGGATCTCGGCT
>CAZZVG010000744.1:0-4112 GCA_964657295.1 Iningainema sp.
AGTTGCTAAACGATCTGCTTGAACAACCAGAACTGGACGACGTTTAGCAGTCCGAAGGTTTGAGTCTGGAAAGAGAACCAGTACAATCTCTCCACGGCTATAGGTCATCGTAAGCAGCCATGTCAGGTCGTTCCCAATCTTCAGTAAAACTTCGTAACCTAGCACGCAAATCTTTTGCTTGCTCTTGATTAATGCCGCGAGATTGCAAGTCTACAGAACCAGAGCTAGTAAGGAAGGTAACAATCACTCGCGTTCCATCCATAACCTCAGGCGTTTCCTGCAACTCAACTTTGCCATTCTGATATATCCCTTCTACTGAGTGCAACATTACTTTAAATAATTTAAAATTATATCATACTTAGCATAACTTTTCTAACATAGACAAAACCACAATTACATTCAGAGGAACAGATCGACAGGAGTGCAAAGCAGGTGAGCGTTTCTCTAGAATGACAGGACAACGAGCGATCGCCTCCGTTCACCATTTGAGAAATGCCTTGGGTTGACTTACCAGCGCCTCCAGAACCAGCGATCGCGATTTTCTTCACGGAAATTGTTCTTTAATTAAGTAAAAATCTCATTAGTCCTAAACACAGAAAGCCCGTACTATAGGGCTTTTTCGTTCTTTCTACCTCTGCCATACTCGAAATAGATGAGAAAGAATACCATGACAATTTAGTGCATATGAGTCTAAGACTACCAAATATTAAAAAAATATAAATTGCATTTTTACTTCAAAAAAAATGATATTCTGTATACAGAATTGAATTTCGCACTTTTCTGGAGTACTGTTATTAACTCTACTCCAGATTTCCACCGCCTAAATCCCTTTGACGATCATACTCTAAGCAGCTTAAAGTTAGCTTCTGAGTACAAGTTCGTGATTGATAAAGAAAAGCTAAAATTCCCGTCAAACCCTTGTATTTATAGGGTTTAATTTGAGTACACGAATACTTGTCCCCTCATTCATAAATACTTGTACCCCAGCCTAGAAACACTAGTCCCCCTACCTGGAAAAATTGTTTCAAATCTTGAAATCCTTAACAAGTGAGGGATTGAGGTTTTGAGTGCAAACTTAATAAATCCAATAAATTCTATTCTGGTCAGACTATCTGCCGCTAATTAGAGCGACTGATATAAAACATATATCGCCAAGCACTTGAGGCGCTCATAAAAAAAGCGCTTTGCAGTGAGTGGAGGGATGAGATAGCACCATGCCCCTGTAAACAGAAGTCGCGGCTGTACGCACTAACTCTAAGTTAAAAGCGTTGAAACACTCGAAAGCCCTTGAAAACCTGGGTTACTGCCTGTCCAAAATTACAGCTTAGAGGTAAAGTTGGCGGGTAATGTGAGTACAAGACGCGGCTTCAATTTCTTGGGTAAGAGGAGCATTCACATCTTCTACTGTGGCAGCCAGTCCATCGACCGCAGCGAAATTCAATGACATCACCGTCTACAGGACTCTTTACTTCTCCGGTTACCGAACCAACTACAGCGAAAGCAACTGGTGGTTGCGAATGCCCTAGCACCACCGTAGAAATGGACGAGAAACTCAAGGAACGCATTGCCCAACATCCATGCTATAGTGAAGATGCTCATCACCATTACGCCCGGATGCACGTTGCAGTCGCTCCTGCCTGTAACATTCAATGCAATTACTGCAATCGTAAATACGACTGCGCTAACGAAAGTCGTCCGGGAGTTGTTAGCGAATTGCTGACACCAGAAGAGGCAGCGCACAAAGTTTTGGTGATTGCAGGCAAGATTCCGCAAATGACAGTGTTGGGAATTGCAGGTCCTGGAGATCCACTGGCAAATCCCGAAAAAACTTTCCGCACTTTTGAGTTAGTCGCAGATAAAGCACCAGATATCAAACTTTGTTTGTCCACGAACGGTTTGATGCTCACCGAATATGTCGATCGCATCAAGCAACTCAATATCGATCACGTCACCATTACGATCAACATGGTGGACCCAGAAATCGGAGCCATGATCTATCCTTGGGTTCACTACAACCGCAAGCGTTATCGAGGCATCGAAGGGGTGAAAATTCTCCATGAAAAGCAGATGGAAGGATTACAAGCCCTCAAAGAAGCCGATATCTTGTGCAAAGTTAACTCAGTGTTGATTCCAGGCGTGAACGATCAGCATTTGGCAGAGGTTAATAAAGTTATTCGTGAAAAAGGTGCATTCCTGCACAATATTATGCCGCTGATTTCTGCAGCAGAACACGGCACACACTACGGTTTGACAGGTCAGCGTGGTCCGACACCCAAAGAAGTGAAGGAAGTGCAAGACAACTGCGCTGGTAATATGAAAATGATGCGTCACTGCCGTCAATGTCGTGCCGACGCCGTGGGGTTATTGGGTGAAGACCGTAGCCAGGAATTTACTAAAGATAAATTCATGGAAATGAGTCCAGAATATAACTTTGAACAACGTCAAGAAGTTCATGCAGGCATTGAGAAGTTTCAAGAAGAATTAAAAAGAGCTAAAGAAAAAGCACCAGTCACGAAGAAATCCGTCAATGCTCCGAAAATCCTAGTTGCAGTAGCAACAAAGGGAAGCGGATTGGTCAACCAGCACTTTGGTCATGTCAAAGAATTTCAGATCTATGAAGTCGATGGCAATGAAGCTAAGTTTGTTGGTCATCGCAAGATTGACCACTACTGCCAAGGCGGATATGGTGAGAAAGCCACTTTAGACAACATCATCAACGCGATCGCTGATTGTAAAGCAGTTTTGGTTGCCAAGATTGGAGAATCTCCTAAGGAAAAATTGCACGAAAAAGGAATACAGGCTGTTGAAGCTTACGATGCAATTGAAAAGGTGGCTTTAGAGTTTTACGAACAATGGAGTAAGGATTGTTAGTTGTTGCTTGTTAGTTGTTTATGGACCTTTCTATTAACCACTAACTCCATACCTTTTAATAGAAAACCATTCCCTAAAGAAAACAATCATGGCTTACAAAATTACCAGTCAGTGCATTTCCTGCGATCTGTGTCTATCTGTATGTCCCACAGGTGCAATCAAAATAGTTGACGGTGTTCGCTGGATTGACCCAAATCTTTGTACCAACTGCGTTGGTGGTGTTTATACCGTAGCTCAGTGTAAAGCTGGTTGCCCCACCTGCGACGGTTGTGTAAAAGACAATGGCGATTACTGGGAAGGCTGGTTTGCTAATTACAATAAACAAATAGCAAAGTTAACAAAAAAAGAAGATTACTGGGATCGTTGGTTTTACACCTACTCCTAACAGTTATCGCTATCAAACGAGATAAAACGTTTATCCTGCAAGGGTTTGATCACACCTTTTAGCTTACTCTCTGCATATCTGCGTTGATGCGGAAACCGACGCCTGGAGACAGCAGGCTCACTTTTTTCCGTTTTACCAACTTGTGTTAGCACTTTTCTGTATACTTAAAAATAGCTACTCTCAACGTCAGCAATGACCATCAAACCCCAAAAAATTTTAATTTTGGCAGCAAATCCTAAGCAGACAGTACGTTTGCGGCTGGATGAAGAATTGCGTGATATTGAGGAAAGTTTGCAAAGGGCCCAAAATCGGGATAACTTTGAGTTGCGATCTAAGTGGGCAGTACGTCCGAGCGATATTCGCCGCGCTATTTTGGATTATCGACCAAATATTATCCACTTTTCAGGGCATGGTGCAGGAGTACAAGGATTAGCTTTTGAAGATGAAACCGGAAACGAACAGCTAGTTACAGGAGTTGCATTAGCTGGACTTTTTGGACAATTTTCTAATCAAGTAGAATGTGTGCTGTTGAATGCTTGCTACTCGGAAGTCCAAGCAAAAGCGATCGCCCAACACATTAATTATGTGATTGGCATGAACGATCAAATCCACGACAACGCGGCGATTGAATTTGTGGTGGGATTTTACGATGCACTTCTGGCTTACAATCCCCAATATGATTCTGGTTCGCCTGTAGAGTTTGCTTTTAATATTGCCCGGAATGCAATTGAATTAGCTGGGGTGTCTGGCGAATCGATTCCTCAAATTAAAAAAAAACTTAATTTAACTCCCCATCACCTACCTTTAGGAAATCTTACCAACGTCCCAGAATTACCGCCGCACTTTTTACCCCGTC
>CAZZVG010000745.1:0-1921 GCA_964657295.1 Iningainema sp.
CATTTGACTGTCAGCCATTAATAGCGATCATAACTTTTTCGCTCCACAAATAAAACTTCTCTATGACTTACTTAGCATTTAAACGATAACCAACACCGTAAACAGTTTCGATCATATCCTCACTATCTCCTACTGCTTTTAGTTTTCTGCGGATATTAGTGATATGAGTTTTGATTGTCTCTTCACCAGAAAACTTATCAGACTTCCATAGCTTTTCTAAAATCTGGGAACGATTAAGAACCTGATTTTTATTTTTCAAGAAACATTCTAAAATCATGTATTCTTTAGGTGTTAATGAAATTTCTTTGCTGGCATAAGTCACGGTACAGCTAATCGGGTTAATTTGTAAATCTCCGTTACTTAAAATCACTTGCTTTATCTCTGAACTTCTCCGAGATAAGGCTCTAATTCGTGCCGCCAATTCTTCAAGCTCAAATGGCTTAACTAAATAATCATCAGCACCAGCATCGAGTCCAACAACTTTATCTGAGGTTGTATCTAACGCTGTCAGCATTAAAATTAAAGCATTACATTGAGCAGAACGCAAACGCTTACACAATGTAATTCCATCTAATTTAGGAAGCATTAAATCTAATAAAATTAGCTCATATTCAGCAGCACAGGCATATTCCCAACCCTCAATGCCATCAGAAGCGACATCGACAACATGATGCTGCTCGTGTTTTAAATCTTCGGCTAAGGGTTGAGCAATGCGATCATCGTCTTCTACGATAAGTATTCTCATGTTTGTATCTACTTTTTATTGATTGTATACTATGAGCGCAAATATCAGTATATACACACTACCGGATAATGTTAGAGCAATGTATGAGGCATTTGTAAATATTAAGATCATAACTGTTGACTATTAACTGTTAATAGCCAAAACGATATGTTAATCTATCAAATAAGACTGCTATAGATTGGCAGTTATAAAAAGACCAACAACGTATTTTACTAATTATCACACTAAGATCCGCAGAAAAAAGGTTGTATTTTAAACAATCCTTTCTTTAGCTGATATACCATTTATGAAAAGGGTGTGGGGAACCCCATGCATTGCAGGAGCGTTCTTTTCAAGTTGAATGCCCCAACTAGTAGTCCACCACAGAGATTATGACAGGTAGGGAGTAGGATAAAGACTGCTGAGTTTAACTCGTGCATCGTTAGTGGTGAAGCGCCAATTGAATGTAGGGGCTTTTACCCATTTGGGGTGCGGTTATGTTTCCCCTACACCCCACCCCTATACCCCGGTCAAGGTCAATAAGCAATAGTACTTAAAAGCTTACTGTGGATGAGCCAACAGCGGCGGCTTTTTCTCGATACTTTATCACAATTAACAAAAGCGGGATATTAACTTGTCACGGATGCTTCTTGACTGTGAATGCGTACAATTTATTATTAGATTTAAACCCGCCTGGGATATTGCTGTAGCCAGAACCCCAGTAAACTGTACCATCAACAACTGCGGCACCTGCAACGACTGATCCCCCACTGTTAAAATTCCACAGTATCTTACCAGTCTTTGCATCTAACGCATACATGTTATTCTGCTCGGCTCCAGATGCCATCGAGCCAGCATAAACAACTCCATTCGCTACTGTCATTGGAGACATATCCCTTTCACCTGCTGGATCTGCTGTCTGCCAGATAATTTTGCCAGTTGCTGCATCCAGCGCGCTCCATGACCCACCTTTAATAGTCTCACCTGATGGCTCTAATGTGTACTGCTCAAATCCGTAGTTTGAAATCGCGACATAAATTTGTTGACCATCCGTAGCTGATCCCCACATTATTCCACCAATAGCACTACCTGGACCAACAATTCGGCTCCAGACAACTTTTCCAGTATCCCGATCAAGCGCCCAAAAGACACCACTTTTCTGACCTGCACCAACTAGATCGTGCGATTTTCCACCAT
>CAZZVG010000745.1:2021-4110 GCA_964657295.1 Iningainema sp.
CAAAAGACACCACTTTTCTGACCTGCACCAACTAGATCGTGCGATTTTCCACCATCTTTAACAGTGAAAAGCATGGGTGCCTGCGCGAAATCATAATCTGGTCCTTTGGGATCAGGGCAATTTGAGAGACTGCCAAAGTAGCATGCAACAGTCCAGGTATCGTATCCCTGTAGTTTATTTGCCCACTTAACCTTGCCAGTATCGAGATCAAGTGCCATGATCGCATCAATATAATTATTGGGATCGAGGCATTGCGACTCATCAGGAGCTATCTGTGAAGAGAGTGAGGCAGTACAATCTCTTACCGTTTGAGGCACATTATAGTTATTGCCTGTTCCAATATATACCGAATTTCGCTTTGGATCGATTGCTGGTGTGCTACCCCATACTGCTCCACCTGAGTAGCCATCTGATTGACCAGAATTTTCCGGTACAGTGTAAGTTTTCCACAGAAGCTTTCCAGTATTCAAATCCACAGCAGTCATGCTTCCACGAAATGTGCAGCATGGGTAGTTCGGATTGTTAGCCACTGTTTCCTCAGAAGAGGCAACTCCAACATACACACGATTACCATAAATGCTGGGTGATTGAGTAATAATAGCATATGGGTGATCGTCAAGTTTTGTTTTCCAGATGAGCTTCCCAGTATCTTTGTCAACTGCTATCAGGAAAGCGCCTTCCTGGCTACCAATAATCACTTTATTCCCCTTAAGTGCTGGACTTGTGCGCGAGACAGCTTTTGGAATACTTGGATCATTGATATAGCTGGCAATGCTATTTGCCCAAATCTGTTTACCCGTTTGTGCATCGATCTTAAAAAGATTACCGCCCCAGTCGGGCATATATACAGTTTTATCGACAACTGCAGGTGTTGCAGACAGTTCACCACCTGCACTAAAAACCCATTTGGAAGACAACTGTGTTACGTTCAGTGGACTGAGGTATCTCTCACCTGCTTGATCGCGAGTATTATTTAGGTTCTGACCACCCAACTTCCATTGATTATCAGATCTCCACTGATTCTCTTCAGCACTACTACTAATTGTTGGCATGACAAACAATAATGCCACTGTAGCAATTCCCAGCGCTCGTTTACAGGATGAAAAAGTTTTAATCACAGTCCCTAATCTCCTGAGTTACTACTAATACCTTCACGAGTAAGGAGAAGAGTGTGGTTAGAAAAAAACCTGATCTTCCTTACTCAGCAAGAGTTTCAACACACAGAATGGGTAACCGTTCCGGGGCTATAGCAATCCTAATTGAAGCGTGACAAATTACGTAGATACAAAATACGTATTCATAAGCATTTTCATCTGTTTTATTTCTCACAAATCATTTAAGATTGCCATAGAGGTTACGACTGTGTTATCTAAAGTCTGTCATGCAAGGTATACACCAGTCAAGATCAGATGTTAAGCTCTAACTTAAGTATGTTCTTATAAACAAAAAGCTTGTGTTGCAAAACCTTTTACTCATTTTTAGGACGTCAAGTATTCGTAATTGACGGAGTGCAATGTTTATGAGTATCCAATTTTTTAGAGAATTGGGCGGATTACAAGCAAGGCAGTTAGGTGACTGAAACTACAAAAGTTCCTGATGCAGATGATGTCTTTATTGTCAACCATTATTACTTGACCGGCTCTCTAGATAGTTAAACCAACCAAAAGTTCTTTCTACTAGCCAACGCTGGAGTAAAATCTCAAATTCTTTTTCTTTTCGGAGCATTATTTCAACATGAGCACAGCTACAGCTTTTTACCGATACCACTAAAAAGCCCTCCCAGAAATATCAAAGAAGGGCTTACCTGTATTACCCCCACCCATGTGAAACTGTAAAATTAGGGGAATAAATTACGATTGTCAGAGCTTGAGCGCTATCTTTGACCTCAACCTGTCACGGATGCTTCTTGACTGTGAAGGTGTAAAACTTATTATTAGACTTAACCTCGCCTGGGACGCGAGTGTAGCCAGAACCCCAGTAAACTGTACCATCAACAACTGCGGCACCTGCAATGACTGATCCCCCACTGTTAAAATTCCACAGTATCTTACCAGTCTTTGCATCTAATGCATACATGTTATTCTGCTCA
>CAZZVG010000746.1:0-4110 GCA_964657295.1 Iningainema sp.
GGCTAAATGACTCAACTAGTGTTGGTTTGGATTCAACTGCCCGACAAAGCCTGTAAAGTGCTGCGTCTTTCAGTTCTGGTGGTAGACTTTGAATCCATTCTAAGCTTACATGCTGGGCACTAACATCAAGTGGTTTTTCCCACAGGGCATCTGTCCCCGTGCTATGTTCCGGGGAATCTGATATAATTTGAATCATAGATTTTTACTAACCCCTACTGGCAAGCATAAAAAACTAGCAGTAGAGGTAAATTCATCATTATTGGGATAAATTTATACTTATCTGTCTGCCTCAAACACGGATATTCGTTGATCCGTGCTTCGGTCAAGTAATCTTTATGCAGCTTGAGACTGGTCTAAAAATTCTGGGTTTTGGTCAACTGCTTGACGTAACCATTCCAATTGTTCAAGTTGATAATCTTCGCCCTGGAGCTTGATTAAGTTTTGAATAGCTGCAATAGTTTCAAGACGAGTCCAACCATTCCAAACGTGAATTGCTATTAGTTTTTCTAGACTGTTTTCGTAATCAACAGCAAAGAACGCTCCAACTTCATCTATACGTTCGTTGACACTAAGCTCCTCATCTGGATGAGGGTTTTTATCAAAAATACAGTAGAGATTTAGGATTTGAGTAATATCCCCTGGTTCTATAACTGTGTGATGTGTTCTTTCCTCTTTGATAAATTCTGACTCTGTCTCTTCTGTTCTTGACAACAATTCAATTTCTTTAATTAAGTGAGGAGTCTTATACTCCCTAATTTTTGTTTGGGAAGGGGTTTGATAAATGACTTTGTTTTTTAAACAATAAGTTCCAATAAGTTCTTGAGGATTAAGGAAGGAGAAACTTACAGGATATATTAAATCATCGTATTCTACCCTTTGTCCTCTGGGATAAACTCTAACGAGCATGGTTGTACCATCTATTAATCCTTTAAACACTGTGTAATCCTCCTTTCTTTCAAGCAATTCTTTTAATCTTGCAAATATATTGAGCGCCACCTCTAACATCGCCTTCAGGACTAGCTACACCAGTAGGCTTGAGTTCTTCTACACCCCATAATCCTCCATTTTTTTCTCCATACGCTAAAGCTTTTGCCTGACATTGTCTTAATGTAGTGACAAATCCTGTTAACTCAAGCACATCTCCTATCTCGTGATGCAAAATAGTGCCTGTAGGATTATGTCTTTGTTTTGCAGGAACTTTAAATACACGTCCTGTTACTGTATTTTTGATGACATAATAGACAACACCTCCTATCACCACCGTACCAGCTACTATACATGAGGGTATATTTTCACACGCAGGAGAAGCTACAGAATCTGCTAAAACTTGCTCTGGCTTGATGTTATTGGCACACAAGGCAGTAATTAACATGAAAATTATCTGGCTTTTTCTCATATTTTGTGACGCAGAGTAAACGCAACAACCGTAGGGTTGTCATGTAACCACCTGATAACAGAAATACTAAAAAAACCTCTATCTAAATAAAGTGTTTTTATATTTACTTTAAGAGTGTAAAGTTCAGCTAATAAATAAGTTATGATAGCAACATTTGTATCTAACCAACGTACTCCTCTTATCGCCAGTGTAATTCTTTTTCCCTTTGTTAATATATATAAAGTTGCATAGGCATAAAAAGAACAAGTACCTGACTTAGCTTGACTTCTATAAATATAAGGTTCTTCATCAATGTCAGGTTTTCCATAGTATGGAATCAAGTTTAAATCAATAGCCATCTTATGAGATGCTTTTTTAATTCTCGGAGGAATTCTACTTTTTAGAGCTAAGTTTACTTGATTTTCAAGCTGCTCAAATTTACTAATCTTATCCAGATGATATCTGATATCACTTCCACTTGGACTACTATTTAAAATTTTTGTAGTATTCTCAATACTGTCTTGACTACTTGCAGCTCTTATGAGAATTTCAAATAAAGTTTTCTCATCACAAGCTCCCTGTGTTTCAATTGAAATATTTTCACTTAAACAATCAAGAACTTCCTCAAGGGTTTCTGAATCAGTTAGTGCTAGTTGTTTTGTCAAGATAATCGTATTTACTAGGGTGAACGTACATTTATCATAATTTCATTTTTTGAAAGTATTTTCACTCCTATAAGTTTTATTAATAAAATAAGTATGATTTGGCACTAGTAACTACGGAGATTTTAATTGGCGATCGCCCTTGAGAAAAACTTTGCGATTTACTGACTATACGATATGCCGACGACATGGTAATTATACTCAGACCAAAGGATGATGCGAATGAAATACTTGAAAGAATCAACCAATTCCTTGCAGAAAGAGGAATGAAGGTCAGTGAAAAGAAGACCAGGATAACCGCAGCGACACATGGATTCGATTTTCTTGGCTGGCACTTCAAAGTGCAAAGCAACGGAAAGTTTAAATGCGTCCCTTCAGTGGATAACTTTAGAGCATTCCGTAAGAAGGTAAAAGCCATAGTCAACTGCCCTAATTATGGTTCCAAGGTAAAAGCTCAGAAGCTCGCACCAATAGTAAGAGGATGGAGAGAATACCATAAATACTGTGATATGAGCAATGTGAGAGACTCACTCTGGTTCATCAACCACAGAACATTTTTAGTGTTCAACAAGGAAAAAAAAGGAATGACAGAAACTCCAGCACAAAACTGATAGATAAAGCATTCCCTAAAGTTCCCTACTCCGAAAACGGGTTCATCAATGTCAAGGGTGAAAAATCACCCTATGACGGAGACATAACATACTGGAGCCAGCGTAACAGCAAACTCTATTTCGGAGAAACCTCTAAAGCCTTAAAACGACAGAACCATACATGTGACCATTGTGGTCTTAGAACGCTCCCAGGCGAAAAAATCAATTTACACCATGTGGATGAAAACCACCAGAACTGGAAGCCTAAGAATCTTGTAGCAATACATGAAAGCTGCCACGATTACATTCACATGAGCAAGGCGAAAGCCTAGAACATCGGGAGCCGTGTACACGGAAACGGGTACGCACGGTTCTAAGTGAGAGGTGCTCCGGATAATACCGGACATCGACTCAACCTGAAATGTTGGTCAAAACTCCTGCTGAGTTGCAAACAATACAAGTGGATGAGTTAGTGCAGTGGATGGGTGTGCAGTGGGCTGCAAAACAGGGGATGGAATACAACCATGCTACAAATAGTTTCAACAAGCATGTTGGAGCGATAATGCTTGAGGGGTACTCTGAAGTCGATGCTATTGGGTTGTGGATGGAACACGTAGTTGAACAGAAGCGTCAAGCTGTTGCTGCTGAATAAAATGTCAGGGTGAGGAGGGCGATTAGCTTTCGCTGCTCTTGTGTGGCGGCGAGGCATTTGTGGAATGCTGATTCTTGCGTGGAAAGGGGTGCTGTAATAAATCTTAATAAAATTTAATTCCTGTCTGCATTCGACCTCGTTCATTACTTACTTGAGGCGTGACCGGACTCAACTGAGTCTTTTACGCAGGGGTAGCGGGTATGAATCCGCTAAGGAAGTAGACTTCCCGTACTAAACGACCTTTTTCAGGTCGCGCTCTAGCCAACGAATCGCACGCTTATGTTACAGTTTACAAGCCTGGATGCGAGAGAAGAGATAAACCACAATTCCATATACTCCTTCATCCCAAATTATCCAACCAAGACCTATAGATCCCCCAAAAAAGACTGGGAGGTGTCCCTCTGGGGCAGTAGTATCAAAAGTGACATTAATGATGTAAGAAATCCAGTTTTGATTCACTCTCCACCCTATGCGATCGCCAAAGTTATTCCATACTCTCCCATTATACTGGCTCGTACCACCCAAACTTTGGTAAATGTTCTTCTGAACGCTAAAACCAAAATGTCCCTTGCTGGCGTATACCCATAGAAAGTCGATTCGACGGAGATCATCACATGGGAAATTTTCGAGATCTTTTACGGTTAAGTAGCCTTGGTTCTCTCTCTTACTTACCTGGAGCATAAGCTTAGCTGTCTCCTCATCCGCTTGTCTCCACTCTCCACTCCATAGGTAATCAGCAAGCTTACTATACTTAGATGGTAATTCAAACTTAACGAGGCGAATTCCACTTTCTGAAAACTGCCTGTCATCATTAATAGAATACAGATTTAT
>CAZZVG010000747.1:0-4106 GCA_964657295.1 Iningainema sp.
GTTTGCGATCTCGCCGCAGTTACAAAAATGAGTGAGTCTGCTGTTTGCCATCAACTGCGATTATTAAAAGCCATGCGTTTAGTCACCTATCGCCGAGAAGGTAGAAACGTCTATTACAGTTTGGCTGACACTCACATCATCAACCTGTATAAATCTGTAGCGGAACATTTGGATGAATTCAATGTTTAGACGCTGACGGATATAAGTTTTACAGAAATGCGTAACCTATTTATTCGATGCCAAGGTGATTAAAGTTGTTCAATGCTTTGAAGCTTTTGTGATTGAAAAACTCTTGCCACGACTAAAAATTAACAATGCTCCTAGCAAAGTCAGAGCAAAGATAGTCCCTGGTTCAGAAACCTTTCGAACTTTGACTGGGTTATAACAACCACTAATACCACTAATACCACTGGGATTATAACTACCCAAAGTGACATTAGCGTTTGCACAGGTACTGATCGTGATACCACCAACTTGCACTTCCGAGCTCGCGTTTGCATTAGCATCAATACCATTTTGCCCTACTTGAACTCCAGTTGTGGCTTTGCTCGTTGTTTGAATAGTAGGTATTGTTGGACTTAGAGCTCCACTACTGACGAAAGATCCTGTTTCTGGTAACAGAGCCTTTGCCGGGGCGGTGGCTAAGGCAACTAAACAACTGGCAGCTAGGGTAGAGATAAACTTTCTCATTTCTTAATTAGGTTTTTATACAAAATTTACTTTCTTTATCTTTGTGTTCTTGACAGATATTAACCTCAGCAATGATGACTAAAACTGATGAAGAGAATGTCAGTGATAAATGTACTTAAGTGTTTTACGCTGTCAAAAAAAACACTAGAAAAAAAGCTAGCAAACAAAGATTTTGTCACAAGCTATGATTCTCAATGATTAAGTTTCATTCATTTTCTTTTAGGAATAGGATGAAATTAACAATGAAAACAAGATGTAATTGCTACTTAAGTGGCCCTGATTACTTCTATCATTGAACTACATTGAACAAAAAAGAATAAAATAATACTTTTACTTAAATTTTTTGACTTCTAGCACAATATGCTTTTCATGTAATATCTCTTAACCCGGTTTTCTGCGCGAATGCTACTCATGCCCCATATACTGCTGTATTAGCCTAGCCTTAGCAATCACGTCTTTCAGTTCCCCTATTTATAGGAAAACTGTAGCTAAAATAGCGCAACTTTGTCTTTGTACATACACATGTCTGACGACAAATAGTAATATCATGTCCCAGATATACACTTGCCCAACAAAACAGGTTATAATTATATAAATTTATGAATCAAATTTTATCATTTAAATTGAAAAATTTTTTATTATTTAACCTCTTACTCCCCGCTACTTTTTTTATTTTTGCCCTTTACTTTATGCCTATAGAGCAAGTATTTCAATTCGATACCAGCGATGAAGGTATTGAATTGATAAAAGCCTCACTTCACTTAGAAGGCTTTGCTCTGTATACACAAATTTGGAATGATCAACCACCTCTTTTCACTATTATTTTATCATCTTGGTTTAGTTTATTTGGCAAATCAATCTTCGCATCTCGGCTTTTAACTCTGAGTTTCTCAACAATACTTGTATGGTCTTTTTGCCAGACTTTACGTATCTATTTAGGAAACTTACAAGCAATTCTTGGTACTTTATTGCTAGTCATTTCTTGCAATTTTCTCAGACTTAGTGTTTCCGTTATGATTGGCTTGCCAGCTTTAGCATTGGCTATGCTCTCAATTTATATATTGACTCTCTATAAACAAACACTTTCTCAGAACTTAATTATTATCTCAGGTAGCTTACTAGCCCTGTCTTTACAAATAAAATTATTTACGACATTTATAGTTCCTTTAATACTATTTGATCTTGTACAACTTAAGTTTACTAAGCATTCTCAGCAAGAATCAAAGCAGCATCTATTTTTTGATATTATTTTATGGCTAGCTTCTGTTTCTATTGTTTTTATTCTTATTGGTCTTTTGTGTCACTCGCTAAATTACGAACAACTACTGCAATCTCATCTAGATCGCAGTGTGAAAACAGCCTTTAACAAGGAAAATAGTCTGAAATTAACACTCTTATTTTTTCTTCAAGACTTCGATTATTTCCTTTTAGCAATTCCTGCAACTATAATCATCTTCCAAAAGAGACAATGGGAAAAATCTTTTCCTCTTGTTTGGTTGTTGATTGTTTTTATCCTTCTGATTAATCATCGACCAGTCTGGTATCATCACTACCTTTTAATCTCTATTCCTCTCACCTGGTTAGCTACATATGGAGCTACATTATCGTCTGATTTTTTTCAACAGAGGAATTGGTACTCTAACTTCAAGCCGGTTCATCTCAAAAAAATAACTTTATCGGGCTTTGCCGCAGGGGCTTTAATCTTTTCAATTCTCCTGGCTCCTATTAAGTTAGGAATCATTCAACTAGAAAATCACAGATATATAGAGAAAAGTCTGGACAATATTCAATTGGTTAACGTTATGTTAGAGTATAAAAAATCTACTCAATGGGTTTTTACAGATTGCCCAATTTATGCTTTTTATTTAGGCTTACCGGTACCACCAGAAATTGCTGTTCTTTCCCATATAAGAATAGAGTCAAAAACCATAACACATGAGCAACTCCTTTCTGTTTTTGAAATTTATCATCCAGAGCAAGTTCTACTATGTAAATCTAAAACTATTCGAGGCTATCTGAATAGTTATCTCAACGAATACTACTTAAAAACATTTGAAAATCATGCAGGTACTCATTATTTATTAAACTCTGCCTGTGTTGATGCTAACTGCTAAGCGACTTGCAACACCAAGGTTGTCTTGATTCTTTAGAAGTCTCTTAATTATTAAGTTTCGGCGATAGTGAACCTTTTCAGATCATCATAAATAGATTCCATAAAGTTAAGAGTGTCATTACAATATTGATGGTAAAAATCCCTTCTTTTTCTCAGTTTCTCTAGCTAAATCAAGCGTACTGGGTTTCCTACTGAGTGATTAAAATCTATCAATTTTTCCGGGTGCAAGATTTGAGCCAAAATCCTTAATCTAAGGTTGTCCAATTTTGTCCATACGTCTCCCAACCACCTGTGGCTGCTTGACAAGATACGTTTGCCTTAACAAAACAGAAGTGCAGTTGATAACAGTTAGTTATCTAGCTTTTTGAGTTTTTAAAATTTTATTAGATAAAAGAAACAATTTATACATGATAAGAAAAAAAAATCAATAAATTTCTCAAAAATATTAACTAAGTATTAGTATTTTTAATCAAAAATAGATTTTTGTGAAAAAAGTCAGGTTTTAGTAACTGAAGTTTAGACTAAACCACGCGATCGCTATGCGGTTTCCTTGCGTAGGATCACCATTGCTTGGATACCGGAAAGCCAAGGCAGTTGGGCAATGCACATCCTACCCCCTAAAGATGTAAGATATGAGACAGATTTACTATTCACCTTACTCAAATCAAAATTAAGTTAAAAAAAATTAATTTTTGATTAAAAACCTATAAAATTTTTTGATTGTTTTCGTCAACAAAATTCCTTTAAAGTGTTTAGAAAAACTTATACATAAAGTAGCTCCAGTTCGGTGGAGCTACCAGATAACGATCATTGGTAACAAGTTAATAAGAAGAGCCTATTGAATAGTCTGCAAAAATACCAGGAACATTGTCCGGAATATTGAGTCCTGAGTCTGTAGTTAAGTGTGTTCCAGAAAAAAAGGAACAGGTAATAACTGCATAAGCGGAGCGAACCAAGCCTATATATATAGTAAGAAGTTCAAATCCGATAAACAAAAGTTCAAACTTGAAATTTTAAATCATGAGGTAAACAGCTATGACAAGCTTTAGTCAAATGTCGGCGGGAAATAACATACTCCAACCAGTCCGTCAGTGGTTAGATTCGATCAAAATTCATAATGCCAAATTAGCTCATTGGTTATGCAAAGCGATCCCTGCACAATGTCCTTTTGAACGAGACATTAAAGTTTTTGGTCGTAAGCTATTTCACATTCCACCAATGTGTAAGTTGAATCCTCTTTACGAGGAAGTTGTTAGTCTGCGTTTTAAAGCTTTGTGTTACCTTGCAGATGAATGTGGTGAAG